>NZ_VWXJ01000025.1:0-78756 GCF_011752535.1 Pantoea sp. Tr-811 | reverse complement strand
GCCTGCCGCAGGCGTGCTCAGTGGATGATTACGAAGCCTTGCTGCCGTGGAACTGCACGCCTCATTTGCATAGCTAAGCGCTCGCCCATCTTTGGATAGGTGGGGTTCATGGAGCGCTTACAATAGTTGTTGGGCTGGACCGTAACGAAAATTTGGACTGCAGGCGTCGGTGGTGGCTGCGATTTCGGTTTTCGGCATCGGTGGGCTCTCCTGGATGTCTGCGTTGGTGGTGGGATCGTTGGGGCCGCTTAGCGGCCCATTCGCGGCGCAAGGCCGCTCCTACATGGGAAGCGGAGCGGCTTTTTGGGGTTATGGGTTTTTTGTCATGCCTAGTTCGGCGTCGTCGAGCAGGGCTTTGGCCAAGGCGCAGAGGTAGTGGGAGGCCCAGAGGAGTTGGGGTTTTTCTTCCATCAGGCCGTCGATGGACAGGTCGCGGGCGTAGCCCATCAGTTCCGAGGCCTGCTCGCGGGCGACTTGGCAGGGGATGCCGGCTTCGATGCGGAACAGGGGGTGGGTCTGGTTTTCACCTTGGTAGAAGGTGGTTTTGCCGACGGTGAAATGGGTTGCTTCGGTGGTCATTGTTGATCTCCCTGAAAGATTTAGATGCCTGCGCGGATCAGTGCTGCGTTCGTGGGTCTGCGGGCTTTTGAAGTTGAAGCAGCGCTGCTTCCAGTAGCTTGCGTAGGGCTTCAAGCTCGTGCATCGACGCCATGATCAACAGCGACACAGGTGACCTGGGCTGCATCAGCATTGCCTGCTGGGTGACGGCCTCGGCGCACAGGGCGTAGTCGGCGGCCATCATCAGCGTGTCTTCCAGGGATTGGGGGAGGTGGGGTGGATCGGGGACTATTTTCAACATGATTGCTTCCATTTCAGGGCCGTCACCATCTGCTGTCAAACAGAGGGTGGCAGCTGTACGTGGGTTGACAGACCGGCGGAAACAACAAGTTCCGGCGCACGCAAGCGTGCCCGCACGTACAGCCGCCATTACGACGAGCCGTTTGTTGTTTACCGTTGCGACCTGTCAAAGTCATGCCGTTGATGAGCAACGACTCACCGAGACTAAAACCCTGAAAAATTGATCGCAACGGAAAACAGCAATCGACAGTATCTTTGGGAAATGGACTACAAGAAAGGGAAAAATTCTGATTTTTCGAAGCTTTTAGAAACAATCTGCAGCGTCTCAATCCACCCAGCTGTCATTTCTCCAGGCACAAAAAAAGACGCCCTAAAGCGTCTTCTTTCTTGGATTTGGTGGAGCCGGGGGGATTTGAACCCCCGTCCGCCAGTACTCCGCTGTCGGTACTACATGCTTAGCCGTGTCTATTGAGTTAATCCGCAGCCGCCCGACGGGCAGGGTGCTTTGGACGAGTTGGGTAAGTTTTAGTCGCTTTGCCCCCAACGTGCTACACGACGATCCTGTTCTGTATGACAATCATTTCGGGTTTACAGGCATCCCCTGATGATTGCTGGAGCCGAAGCTACCAGGAGAGCGGGCTCAGCTGCTTACGCAGCGAGAGCGTAACCCTCGTAGTTTTCGTCATTGGCAACTATAGAAAGTTGCAACAGTGGATTTACGAGTTCTGTTACCAACTCGGCATGCACCTAGAGTTTCGCTACCGGCGTCGAATCCTGATCGGCCCCACACTAGCTCTAAGCTAACGCACCTTACGGCACGTGAGGTGGAGTATACGCCATTGCGCGGGCGGCGTCGACAGGCGGCCGGGTCGCCCGCTGCGCGAAGGCTCAAGCGCCGCTGCCGCCGGCCGAACCGCTGCCTTTCTCGGTTTTTTCCAGGCGTTCGAGCACCTTGCTGGTGATGGCGATGCACTGCTTGGTGTCGCCGCTGGCCTGGGCGGCCTTGGCTTGGTCGACGTGCTCGGTGATGGCCTTGTCCAAGCCCTCGGAGGTGGCGCCGGCGGTGGCCATGCTGTCGTCGATTTTCTGCAGGTTGGCGGTGCAGAGGTCGTCGGCGGCGAAGGCCGGGGATGCCAGGAGGGTGGCGGCCGCGAAGAGGGCCGAAAGCGCGGTACCTTTCATGGGTGTCTCCTTTGAGGCCTCTGGGAGGGTGGGCCTTTAAGGTGGACTGATGGGGGATTGTGGGGGTTCCATTTTGTTGGGGGCTGGGGGGGGCGGCGGTGTATTTGTGGCGCTTGGGAGATCGAGCGCCGCGTGGGCGGCGCATCGCGAGCTTTGCTCGCTCCTACGTCTGTTTCGTGCCAGTGAGGGCTGGCGCATTTGTGTGCGGGCGGCGCTCGGTCTTACAAACGCCGAAAATCCTACGTTAAACGCCGGGGGCGGGTAACGCGGTCTACCAGGTACACCAGGCCGTGGTAGTCGATACCGCTATGGCTCGACAGGCCAATCTCGCAGGTACGGCTAGTGGAGATGCCTTCACTGCAATACTGCACCGCATCCTTCAGGCTACGCAGCGAATGGGCGTTGAGCTCGGGGGTGGTAAAGCCCTTGTCGCCAGCAAACCCGCAACAATGAATGCCTTCGGGAATCACCACCTGCTTGCTGCACAGGCGCGCCAGGTCGATCAGGGCCTGGCTCTCGCCCAGGTGCTGGGTGCTGCAGGTCACATGCACGGCCACCGGTTCTTCCTGGGGGGTGAACTCCAGCTTGTCGAGCAGGTGGGTGCGGATGAAGCGCACCGGGTCGTACAGGTCCAGCCGGGTTTCGGCCAGGTCCTGCACCAGGCGCAGGGTGCAGGGGCTGGTGTCGCAGTAGATCGGGTCGAGGCCGCCGCGGCTGGCGTGCAGCAGGGCGGTAATCAGCTCCTGGCGCTTGTGCTCGGCCTGCTCGGTGTAGCCCTTGGAGGCGAAGGGCTGGCCGCAGCAGAGGCTGTCGGCGTTGCCTGGGAACACCACCAAGTAGCCGGCCTTTTCCAGCAGGGCGCGGGTTTTGTCGAGCAGCGAGCTTTGCTCGCGGTCGGCATAGGCCGGGCCCATCACCCGTGAAACGCAGGCGGCAAGGTACACCACCCGTGGCCGTGCATCGTTGCTGGCGGGGGGCAGTGCCACGGTGCGCAGGGGCTGGGGCATGGCGGGCGTCCATTGCGGCAGGCGGCCTTTGCTGGCCTTGCTCAGCGACGCGCTCAGGCGGCCCAGGCGCGGGGCGCCGAGCAGCTTGCGGGCGGTGTTGGCGGCGGTCAGGGTCAGGCGGGCGCCGCCCAGCGCGGTGTGGAAATGCTCGGCCAGCCAGTTGGCCGTGGTTGCATGGCTGGCGGCCTGGCTGCGCAGCTTCTTCACCAGCTCGCCGGTGTTGATGCCCACCGGGCAGCGCTGGGCGCACAAGCCGGTGGCGGCGCAGGTGTCGATGCCTTGGTACTGGTAGGTGTGCAGCAGGTCGCGGGTATCCACCCCGGCGCGTTGCTTGGCCTGGATGTCGCGCCACATCACGATGCGCTGGCGCGGGCTCAGGGTCAGCCCCTTGGAGGGGCACACCGGCTCGCAGAAACCACACTCGATGCACTTGTCGACGATTTCGTCGGCGGCGGGCAGCGGCTTGAGGTTTTTCAGGTGAATGTCTGGGTCGCTGCTCAGCACCACCTCGGGGTTGAGGATGCCGTTGGGGTCCAGCAGGCGTTTGAGCGCCCACATCAGCTGGTAGGCATCGTGGCCCCATTCCAGCTCAACGAATGGCGCCATGTTGCGGCCAGTGCCGTGTTCGGCCTTGAGCGAGCCGCCGAATTCCACGGCCACCAGCTGCGCCACGTCGTCCATGAAGGCCTGGTAGCGCGCCACTTCCGTGGCACTGTTGAAGCCTTGGGTGAACACGAAGTGCAGGTTGCCCTCCAGGGCATGGCCGAAGATGATCGCCTCGTCGTAGCGGTGCTTGTCGAACAGCTGGATCAAGCGCTTGACGCCTTCGGCCAGCTGCTCGACGGGGAAGGTCACGTCTTCGATGATCACCGTGGTGCCGGTCTGGCGCACGGCGCCGACGGCGGGGAAGGTGTCCTTGCGGATTTTCCACAGCTGGTTGTACACGGCCGGGTCTTCGCTGAAATCGACTTTCTGCTCCAGCGGGTAGTCGTCGATCGATGCCATTACTTGCTGCAGCTGTTCGTGCAGCAGGCTTTGGCTGGCGGCGCGGGACTCGATCAGCAACGCGCAGGCGTCATCCGACAGGCCCTTTACCCACACCGGCATGCCCGGCATGTTCTGCACCGAGCGCAGGCTGCGGCGGTCGAGCAGTTCCACGGCGGATACGGGCTGGCGCTTGAGCACGGTCACGGCGCGGCAGCAGCTTTCCACACTGGGGAACACCAGCAGGGCGCTGGCCTTGTGCGGGTGGTCGGGCACGGTGTTGTAGGTGACGGCGCTGATAAAGCCCAGCGTGCCTTCGGAACCGACCAGCAGGTGCTGAAGGATATCCAGCGGTTGGTCGTAGTCCACCAGCGCATTGAGTGACAGGCCGGTGGTGTTCTTCAGCCGGTATTTGTGCCGAATGCGGTCAGCCAGTTCGGTGTTGGCGCGGGTTTCCCGGCCCAGGCGGGCGAGGGCTGCGAGCAGGTCGGCGTGGGACGTTTCGAAGGCGGCGACGCTGGCGGGGTCTTCGCTGTCCAGGCGGGTGCCGTCGGCCAGCACCAGGCGCATGCCGGCAAGGGTGTGGTAGGTGTTCTGCGCGGTGCCGCAGCACATGCCGCTGGCGTTGTTGGCGACGATGCCGCCGATTTTGCAGGCGTTGATCGAGGCCGGGTCTGGGCCGATCTTGCGCCCGTAGGGGGCCAGCCAGGCATTGGCCTGGGCGCCGATGACGCCGGGTTGCAGGCGAATCTGCGTGCCCTGGCCGCGGATTTCGCGGCCGTTCCAGTTATCGCCCAGTACGATCAGCACCGAGTCGCTGATGGCCTGGCCAGACAGGCTGGTGCCAGCGGCGCGGAAGGTGACCGGCACGCGCTCGCGCTGGGCCAGGTGAATCAGCCCGACCACTTCGTCCTCGGATTCGACGCGCACCACAAGCTTCGGGATCAGCCGATAGAAGCTGGCGTCGGTGCCAAAGGCCAGGGTAGAGGTTGGGTCGTCGAAACGGCGTTCGGCGGGTATCAGGCGCTCGGCATCACGCAGGAACGCGGCGGGCAGGCTCATGCAATCTCCTCGCGGGGCCACGGCGTCTGGCGCGCCGCATGCCCCGGTCATTCAGGCGGTACTTCTATAAGGCTCAGGCGCCCAGTTCACGCACCAGCGATTCGCGGGTGATTTCGCCAATCGACTTGGCACCGGTCAGCACCATGGCCACGCGCATTTCCTTCTCGAACAGTTCGAGCAGGTTTTTCACCCCGGCCTGGCCATGCACGGCCAGGGCCCAGAGGAAGGCGCGGCCGATCAGCACGGTGTCGGCGCCCAGGGCGATCATGCGCACCACGTCGAGGCCGCTGCGAATGCCGGAGTCGGCCAGAATCTTCAGCTCGCCCTTGACCGCATCGGCAATCGCCGGCAGGGCGCGGGCGCTGGACAGCACGCCGTCGAGCTGGCGGCCGCCGTGGTTGGACACAACGATGCCGTCGGCGCCGAACTTCACCGCATCACGGGCGTCGTCGGCATCGAGGATGCCCTTGATGATCATTGGGCCGTCCCAGAAATCGCGGATCCACTCCAGGTCTTTCCACGAGATCGACGGGTCGAAGTTGTTGCCCAGCCAGCCGATGTAGTCGGCAAGGCCGGTGGGGTTGCCACGGTACTTGGAGATGTTGCCCAGGTCGTGGGGGCGGCCCATCACGCCGACGTCCCAGGCCCATTCGGGGTGGGTCATGGCTTGCAGCACGCGGCGCATCGGCCCGTTCTTGCCGCTCATGCCGGAGTGGGCGTCGCGATAGCGGGCACCGGGCACGGGCATGTCGACGGTGAACACCAGGGTTTTCACCCCGGCGGCCTTGGCCCGCTCCAGGGCGTTGCGCATGAAGCCGCGGTCTTTGAGTACGTAGAGCTGGAACCACATCGGCCGGTCGATGGCCGGGGCCACTTCTTCGATCGGGCACACCGACACGGTCGACATGGTGAACGGAATACCATGGGCTGCCGCCGCTCGCGCCGCCTGCACTTCGCCACGGCGGGCGTACATGCCGGTGAGGCCGACCGGGGCCAGGGCCACGGGCATGCTCAGGGTTTCGTCGAACAGTTTGGTTTCAAGGCTGAGTTCAGCCATGTTCTTCAGCACGCGCTGGCGCAGGGCGATGCTGGCCAGGTCCGAGACGTTGTGGCGCAGGGTGTGCTCGGCGTAGGCGCCGCCGTCGGCGTAGTGGAAGAGGAAGGGAGGCAGCTTGCGTTGGGCCGCGGCGCGATAGTCGGTGGAGGCGGAAATGATCATGGATTCTCGCAACGTGGGTTGAAGGAGATGCCGGGCGCACGCGGGCGCCCGGCCCCTTTCACTTTAGTGGTGAACCAGCATGCCGGTCAGCCAGTAGGCTTGGATCAAGGTAATCAGGCCGACGATGGTGGCGAAGAACAGGCTGTGCTTGACGGTGAAGCGGAACAGGTCGGACTCCTTGCCGACCAGGCCGGTGGCGGCGCAGGCCACGGCGATCGACTGCGGCGAAATCATCTTGCCGGTTACGCCGCCGCTGGTATTGGCCGCCACCAGCAGGGTGTCGTTGACGCCAATCTGGTGCGCGGTGGTGGCCTGCAGCGAGCTGAACAGGGCGTTGGACGAGGTGTCCGAGCCGGTCAGGAACACGCCCAGCCAGCCGAGGAACGGCGAGAAGAACGGGAACGCAGCGCCGGTGCCGGCCAGTACCAAGGCCATGGTCGACGACATGCCCGAGTAGTTGGTGACGAAGGCGAAGGCCAGCACCATGCCGATCGACAGAATCGGCCAACGCAGCTCCCAGAGGGTTTCCTTGAAAGTGGTCAGACCAGTTTTGAAGTTGATCTTCAGCACTGCCATGGAGACCAGCGCCGAGAGGAAAATCGCGGTGCCGGTGGCGGAGATCGGGTCGAGCTTGAACACCGCGGGCATGGCGGTGGGCGCGGTAACGATCGGTGCGGTCTTGATCACCAGCTGGTCGAGGTGCGGGATGGCGAAGTTGAACACGAAGTTGTACATCGCGCCGCCTGGGGCGAAGGCGGCCTTGAACGGCTTCAGGGTCCAGATCGTTACCAGCACGGTGAGGATCAGGAACGGCGACCAGGCCTTGAAGATTTCACCGAAGCTGTAAGGCGTGGGCTGGCTGCCGCTCGGCTGCACCACGGCGGCGCCGACGCTGCCCTTGGCCTGGCCGAACGAACGCTTGGGCTGCCATACCTTGAGGAACAGGGTGAGGCAGATCAGGCTGACCAGGGCCGAGGTAATGTCGGGCAGCTCTGGGCCGATGAAGTTCGAGGTGAAGTACTGGGTGACGGCGAAGCTCAGGCCGGCCACCAGGGCGGCGGGCCAGGTTTCCTTGACGCCGCGCAGGCCGTCCATCATGAACACCAGCCAGAACGGCACGAACAGCGACAGCAGCGGCAGCTGGCGGCCGGTCATGGCGCCGATGTGGAAGGCGTCGATGCCGGTTACCTGCCCGGCGACGATGATCGGGATGCCCAGGGCGCCGAAGGCCACCGGTGCGGTGTTGGCGATCAGGCACAGGCCGGCGGCGTACAGCGGGTTGAAGCCCAGGCCCACCAGCAGTGCGGCGGTGATGGCCACCGGGGCGCCGAAGCCGGCCGCGCCTTCGAGGAAGGCACCGAAGCAGAAGCCGATCAGCAGTACCTGCAGGCGTTGGTCGTCGGTAATCGACAGCACCGAGCTGCGGATCACTTCGAACTGGCCGCTCTTGACCGTGAGTTTGTACAGGAACACTGCGGCAACGATGATCCAGGCAATCGGCCACAGGCCGTAAAGGAAGCCATAACCTGCAGCGGCCAGGGCCATGTCGACAGGCATCTGGAAGGCGAAGATCGCCACCAGCACCGACAGGGCCAGGGTAATGCTGCCGGCGACGTGGCCTTTGAGGCGGAACACGGCCAGGGCCAGGAAGAAGAACACGATGGGAATGACCGCCGCCAGTGCGGACAGGCCGAGGCTGCCAAGCGGGGTATAGAGTTGTTGCCAGGTTTGCATATGGGGTGGCCCCTAATTGTTGTTGGTCAGGCACTGGTACTGGATAATTGGTAATACCAATTTACAATGGCTGGTCGCTAGGTTAAAAGCGCTGTTGTGGGTGTGTCAATTTGTCCTGTGCAAAACTTTGGTCGTGTGGCGATGAACGGGCGGCTGCAGCGCTGGGAAAATCGTCGGCTGATGCGTGCTGGCGCGGCGCAGATGGGCGAGAATAGGCGCCCCCTGAATTTGCCCGGGGGTTTGTGGAGAGCATGTGATGGTTTTTGATCAGGTCCGCCAGCGGCGCCTGTCCGACGACATTGTCGATCGGTTGGAAGGGATGATTCTCGAAGGCACCCTGACCTCTGGGCAGCGCTTGCCGGCCGAGCGTGCCCTGGCGGAGCAGTTCGGTGTGTCGCGCCCGTCACTGCGCGAGGCGATCCAGAAGCTGGTGGCCAAGGGCTTGCTGGTAAGCCGCCAGGGCGGCGGCAACTATGTGGCCGAGGCGCTGGGCTCGACCTTCAGCGACCCGTTGCTGCAGTTGCTGGAACACAGCACCGAGGCGCAGCGCGACTTGCTGGAGTTCCGTCACACGCTGGAGGCGTCATGCGCCTACTATGCGGCCCAGCGCGCCACCGAGCCTGACCGGGCGCGGTTGAAGGCGGCGTTCGACACCTTGCAGGACTGCTATGCCCGGGTTGATGAAGTCACCCGGGCCGAGGAGGGCGCAGCCGATGCGCGCTTCCACCTGGCGATTGCCGAGGCCAGCCACAATGCGGTGCTGCTGCATACCATTCGGGGCTTGTTCGACCTGCTCAAGCGCAACGTGGTGACCAACATTGGTGGCATGTACCAGCAGCGCAGCGAAACCCGGGACATGCTGATTGCGCAGCATCGCGAGTTGTACCAGGCGATTGTCGAGGGCAGGGCGGAGGATGCGCGGGAGGTGTCCAGCCGGCACATTCTGTATGTGCAGGAAGTGCTGGAAGAGGCGCAGAGCGAGGCCCAGCGGGTTGCGCGGGCAGAGCGGCGCAGCGGGCGCTGATGTCGGCGTTGGCTTCTTCGCGGGGCAAGCCCGCTCCTACAGGTTTGGCGCACATCTCAGGATTTGTGCGGTCCCTGTAGGAGCGGGCTTGCCCCGCGAAGAGGCCAGAGCAGGCTAAAGAAGTATTATTCTTCCTTGCCCTTGTTCCGCACCGCACGCTGCAGCTCGCGGTTGGAGTCACGTTCGCGCATGGTGTCGCGCTTGTCGAACTCCTTCTTGCCCTTGCCCAGTGCAATCTCGCACTTGATCAGGTGCTTGCTCCAGTACAGCGCCAGGGCCACGCAGGTGTAGCCCTTCTGCGCCACGGCGGCTTCCACGCGCTCTAGCTCGCGCTTGTTCAGCAGCAGCTTGCGGGTGCGTGTAGGGTCGGCGATGACGTGGGTGCTGGCGGTGGTCAGCGGGGTGATGTGGCTGCCGAACAGCCAGGCTTCGCCATCCTTGAGCAGCACGTAGCTGTCGGTCAGGTGCGCCTTGCCGGCCCGCAGGCTTTTTACTTCCCAACCGGACAGGACCAGCCCGGCCTCGAACTTGTGCTCGATGAAGTAATCGTGTCGCGCCTTTTTGTTTTGCGCGATGGTCCCGGTCGGATGTTTCTTTTGTTTAGCCATAGGGGCGGCATTATAGGCAAGTCATTGCGCGGTCGGCTATGGGATTTCGGTGTGCTTGAGCCACTGCAATGAATACCGGACAATACAAGGCCTGTCATACGCACAGAACCTGTTTTCGGCGCGCTGCGAAGCGCCGCCACCCAGCCTTGGAAGTGACGCCTGGATGACTACCCATATTCAACGCTCCGCCCTGCTGCCGTACCCTGCCCAGGCGCTTTACGATCTGGTCAACGATGTGGCCAGCTACCCTGAATTCCTGCCGTGGTGTTCGGCCTCGACCGTGATCGAGAGCACTGACACCCACATGCGCGCCAAGCTGGAAGTGGCCAAGGGCGGCATGAGCCAGCAGTTCGTCACGCGCAATGTGCTGGTGCCGGGGCAGTCGATCGAGATGAACCTGGAGGAGGGGCCGTTCACCCAGCTGCATGGCGTTTGGGTGTTCAAGCCGTTGGGTGAGAAAGCCTGCAAGATCAGCCTGGACCTAACCTTCGACTACGCAGGGGCCATCGTGCGCGCAACCCTGGGGCCACTGTTCAACCAGGCGGCCAATACCCTGGTGGATGCGTTCTGCCAGCGTGCCAAGCAGCTCAATGGCTAAGCCCAGGCGCTGAATGGCCCTGACATGAAAAAGCCCGGACCATGGTCCGGGCTTTTCTTTATGCCTGCCGTTACTGCGGCGAGGTTTCCAGCGGTGCCGGGGTAGGCACTGGCGTGGTTTCGATGGTATCGATCTCGCGCTGGATGGACTCTTCCACCGAGCCTGGCTTGGCGGGTTTTTCCACTTGTTGCGGCTTGGCCTGCTCTGGTTGGGCCGTCGGGCTGACCGTGGTGTCGCTGCTGCCACCGAGGATTTCCTGGTCGCGGCTGACGCCCGGCATGAAGTCGCCAGACAGGCTGACCAGCTGGTCGTTCTCGTTGAAGAAGATGCTCATGCGTTCCTGCTGGCGCTTGCCGCCACCAGGTTGCAGGCTGTACAGGTAATCCCACCGGTTGGTGTTGAAGGTGTCCTGAATCAGCGGGTTACCCATGATAAACCTTACTTGCCGTCGGGTCATTCCCGGCCGCAATTGGTCTATCATGTCTTGCGTGACGACATTGCCCTGCTGGATGTCGATTTTGTAAACCCCGGGAAACGAGCAACCGGCGAGTGCGAGCAGTCCCGCGAGGGCGAGGCTGTTTAGCAAGAGCTTGGTGTTTTGCATCGGTGGGCGACTTCCACTATCTTGGCTGGACAACGTAAACCCCGATCATACCCGTATTAAGAGAAGCTGCGAAGCAGCATCGGCGAGAAAGCTGACCATGGTTGAAAATAGCGAATTGCGCAAAGCCGGTCTCAAGGTAACCCTGCCTCGAGTCAAGATCCTTCAAATGCTCGATTCTACCGAGCAGCGTCACATGAGTGCCGAGGATGTCTACAAGGCGCTGATGGAGGCTGGCGAGGATGTCGGTCTGGCAACCGTCTATCGCGTACTGACCCAGTTCGAAGCGGCGGGTCTGGTGGTGCGCCACAACTTCGACGGCGGCCACGCGGTGTTCGAGCTGGCGGATGGCGGCCACCACGACCATATGGTCAACGTGGAGAATGGCGAAGTCATCGAATTCATGGATGCTGAAATCGAGCGCCGTCAGAAAGAGATCGTGGCCGAGCATGGCTACGAGCTGGTGGACCACAACCTGGTCCTCTATGTGCGTAAGAAAAAGTAACGATTTCGATCGTGTATGAATAGCAAAGGCGACCTTCGGGTCGCCTTTGTGCTTTATGAACCCTGGAATACCTGTAGGAGCGGGCTTGCCCCGCGAACACCGGCAAGGCCGGTGCCATAGAGCGCCGGGGGCTGCTGTGCAGCCCATCGCGAGCTTTGCTCGCTCCTACAGGGGGGCGTGTGCAAGGCAGGGGGCTGTTAAGCCTTGCCGGAAACCACCATCTTGCGCGCATGGGCCAGGGATTCCTTGGTCAGGTCGATGCCGCCCAGCATTCGCGCCACTTCCTCCACCCGCTCGCGTTTGCCCAGGCTGGCCACGGCGGTGTGGGTGGTGTCGCTGTTGCGTACCTTGTGCACGAACAGGTGGTGGTGCCCTTGTGCCGCTACCTGGGGCAAGTGGGTCACGGTCAGTACCTGGCCACGCTCGCCCAGCCGGCGCAGCAGTTGGCCGACGATTTCCGCCGTCGGGCCGCCGATGCCCACGTCGACTTCGTCGAACACCAGGGTGGGAATACGCGAGGTTTGTGCGGTGATCACCTGGATGGCCAGGCTGATTCGCGACAGCTCGCCACCGGACGCCACCTTGGCCAGGCCCTTGAGCGGCTGCCCAGGGTTGGCGCTGACCAGCAGCTCCACCTGTTCCAGCCCGTGCGGCGACAGTTCCGCCCCTTCGTTGGGCGTGAGTTCGATGCAGAAGCGCCCGCCGGGCATGCCCAGGCGCTGGATTTCCAGCTCCACGGCACTGGCCAGTTGCTGTGCGGCCTGCTGGCGCAGGGCGCTGAGTTCAATGGCCTTCTCTTTATAGTGCTGGGCAAATGCCGCCAGCTCCTCGCCCAGGCGCTCGATTGACTCGTCGCTGGCGTTCAGGGTTTCCAGCTCTTCCATTAATTGCTGCTGCAGGTGCGGCAGCTCGGTGGGGTGCACGCGGTGCTTGCGCGCCAAGGTATAGATCGTGTCGAGGCGTTCTTCCAGGGCCTGCAGGCGCATTGGGTCGGCGTCGAAGTTGTCGAGGAAGCGGTTCAGCTCGCCCATGGCTTCTTCCACCTGGATTTGCGCACTGGCAATCAGGTTGGCGGCCTCGCCCAGCGCCTTGGGCGCAGTGGTGGCGGCGCCGAGGCGGTTGAGGCTGGCGGTCAGGGCGCTGAGCACGTTGCCCGAGTCGCTTTCGCTGCACTGGTCGATCACCTGGCGGCAGATGCCGAACAGGGCTTCGGCGCTGGTCAGGTTCTTGTGCTCCTGCTCCAGCTGTTCCAGCTCGTGCTCGCCAAGGCCAAGGTTGTCCAGTTCTTCCAGTTGGTAGCTGAGCAGCTGGTGCCGCGCGCGTTGTTCGTCGCCGGAATTGGCCAGGCGGTCGCGCTCAAGGCGGGTTTGGTGCCAGCGCTTGGCGGCCAGTTGCACCTGGCGGGCCAGGTCGATGGCGCCGGCGTACTCGTCCACCAGGCGGCGGTGGGTGTCGGTTTTCAGCAGCGACTGGTGCTCATGCTGGCTGTGGATGTCGATCAGCAGCTCGCCAAGGGCCTTGAGGTCGCCAAGCGGGCAGGGCGTGCCATTGATGTAGCCGCGGCTGCGGCCCTCGGCGGTAATCACCCGGCGCAGGATGCACAGGCCGTCGTTGTTCAGGTCGCGCTCGGCCAGCCAGGCGTGGGCTTCGGGGATGTCCACCAGGTCGAAGGTGGCGAGGATGTCCGCCTTGTCGGTGCCGGGGCGCACCACGCCGCTGTCGGCGCGGTCGCCCAGGGCCAGGCCCAGGGCGTCGAGCATGATCGATTTGCCGGCGCCGGTCTCGCCGGTGATAACCGACATGCCGCGGGCGATTTCGAGGTCGAGGTGCTCGACGATGGCGTAGTTGTGAATGGACAGGTGCACCAGCATGGGGGCGGCTCCCGAAGTTCAGATCTGGTTATTTATACAGTAGTTTTTTCAGGCCTGCCAATGCCCCCTGGCGGATTTTCTGGTGGCCGGCAAACCCGCTTGCCCCTTGAAGCTGGATTTTCCGGCCCCATATAGCCGGCAGACACGGCGAGCTTTGCTCGTACAACAGACATTGCGCAGGAGAGAACCCATGGCTGACGAACAGCTGAACGAGAAAGACCTTAATGCCGAAGAGGCCGCTGCAGTGGATAACGGCGCCCGCGTTCTGGAGCTCGAAGAACAGCTGGCCGCCGTCAAGGACCAATCCCTGCGCGCCGTCGCCGAGGCGCAGAACGCCAGCCGCCGCGCTGAACAGGAAGTCGAGAAGGCGCGCAAGTTCGCCCTGGAAAAATTCGCGGGCGACCTGCTGCCGGTGATCGACAGCCTGGAAATGGCCCTGGCGCACCTCAACCCTGAGGACGAGCAGGTCAAGAACACCCGTGAAGGCGTCGAGCTGACCCTCAAGATGTTCCAGGACACCCTGAACCGCTACAAGCTCGAAACCATCGACCCGCACGGCCAGCCATTCAACCCTGAGCACCACCAGGCCATGGCCATGCAGGAAAGCGCCGACGTCGAGCCCAACAGCGTGCTCAACGTGTTCCAGAAGGGCTACCTGCTCAACGGCCGCCTGCTGCGCCCCGCCATGGTGGTGGTCAGCAAGGCGCCGGCTGCCCCGCAACCTTCTATCGACGAGAAGGCTTGAAATCCTTCTGGGCAACCCCATCTAGGTGTCAAGCGATCAAGTATTACTGCAGTTGGCCAAAGTAGCCGCTGCCGCCAAATTCAAGTTTCGGGAGAGTTAACATGGGCAAAATCATCGGTATCGACCTGGGGACCACCAACTCGTGCGTCTCCATTCTGGAAAACGGTAGCGTCAAGGTCATCGAAAACGCCGAAGGCGCGCGTACTACCCCTTCGATCGTGGCCTACGCCAACGACGGCGAAATCCTGGTTGGCCAGTCGGCCAAGCGCCAGGCGGTCACCAACCCGCACAACACCCTGTTCGCGGTAAAGCGCCTGATCGGCCGCCGCTTCGAAGAAGAAGTGGTACAGAAAGACATCAAGCTGGTGCCTTACAAAATCGTCAAGGCCGGTAACGGCGACGCTTGGGTACAGGCCAGCGGCAAGGACATGGCGCCACCACAGATCAGCGCCGAAGTTCTGAAAAAAATGAAGAAAACCGCCGAAGACTACCTCGGCGAGCCAGTCACCGAAGCGGTCATCACCGTTCCGGCCTACTTCAACGACAGCCAGCGCCAGGCTACCAAGGATGCCGGTCGCATCGCCGGCCTGGACGTCAAGCGCATCATCAACGAGCCGACTGCCGCTGCACTGGCCTACGGCATGGACAAGGCCAAGGGCGACCACACCGTCATCGTTTATGACCTGGGTGGTGGTACCTTCGACGTTTCGGTCATCGAAATCGCCGAAGTCGACGGTGAGCACCAGTTCGAAGTACTGGCCACCAACGGCGACACCTTCCTGGGTGGCGAAGACTTCGACATGCGCCTGATCGACTACCTCGTCGACGAGTTCAAGAAAGAGTCCGGCATGGACCTGAAGAACGATCCACTGGCCCTGCAGCGCCTGAAAGAAGCCGCTGAAAAGGCCAAGATCGAGCTGTCCTCGGCTCAGTCGACCGACGTCAACCTGCCGTACATCACTGCAGATGCAACCGGTCCGAAGCACCTGAACGTGAAAATCTCCCGCGCCAAGCTGGAGTCGCTGGTCGAAGACCTGGTCAACCGTACCATCGAGCCTTGCCGCATCGCCCTGAAAGATGCCGGCATCGACGCCAGCAAGATCGACGACGTGATCCTGGTCGGCGGCCAGACCCGTATGCCGCTGGTGCAGAAAGCCGTTGCCGACTTCTTCGGCAAGGACGCCCGCAAGGACGTCAACCCGGACGAAGCCGTGGCCATGGGCGCTGCCATCCAGGGTGCGGTACTGGCCGGTGACGTGAAAGACGTGCTGCTGCTGGACGTCAGCCCGCTGACCCTGGGTATCGAAACCATGGGTGGCGTGATGACCGCGCTGATCGAGAAGAACACCACCATCCCGACCAAGAAGTCGCAGGTGTTCTCCACGGCCGACGACAACCAGGGCGCTGTGACCATTCACGTGCTGCAGGGTGAGCGCAAGCAGGCTTCGCAGAACAAATCGCTGGGCAAGTTCGACCTGTCCGAGATCCCGCCAGCACCACGCGGCGTTCCACAGATCGAAGTGACCTTCGACATCGACGCCAACGGCATCCTGCACGTCGGCGCGAAAGACAAGGCCACCGGCAAGGCACAATCGATCGTGATCAAGGCCAACTCCGGCCTGTCCGACGAAGAAATCGAGAAAATGGTGCGTGACGCCGAGGCCAACGCCGAGGAAGACCGCAAGTTCGAAGAGCTGGCCACTGCCCGTAACCAGGGTGATGCGCTGGTTCACTCGACCCGCAAGATGGTCGCTGACGCCGGTGACAAGGTCACTGCCGAAGAGAAAACCGCCATCGAAGCGGCCGTGGTTGCCCTGGAAGCCGCTGTAAAAGGCGACGACAAGGCTGCCATCGACGCCAAGGTCGAAGAGCTGTCCAAGGTGTCGGCACCGGTTGCCCAGAAGATGTACGCCGAGCAGTCGGCTGAGCAGCCTCAGGGCGGCGCCCAGCAGGCCGAGCCGGAAGCCAAGCACGACGACGTGGTTGACGCCGAGTTCGAAGAAGTGAAAGGCGACGACAAGAAGTAATCGTTGCATGCTGTCGACCCGTTCACCGGCTTAGGCCGGTGAACTGGTAGGATGTCGCCGCGCGGGGGCTTGCTCCCGCGTTGGCGTATCTGGAATTCGAGATTTTTTTACAGCAGTTGCCCGTGCCATTCGTGGCGTGCAGGCAGGTGCTGATGGCGCGGCGCAGATGCCAGACGCCCAACAAGGTGCAAATGACCTATGTCCAAGCGTGATTATTATGAGGTTCTGGGTGTCGAGCGCGGCGCCAGCGAAGCTGACCTCAAGAAGGCTTACCGCCGTCTGGCGATGAAATACCACCCGGACCGCAACCCGGGCGATAAAGAGTCCGAAGACAAGTTCAAGGAGGCCAACGAGGCCTACGAAGTGCTGTCTGACGCAAGCAAGCGCGCGGCGTTCGACCAATACGGCCACGCCGGCGTCGACCCGAGCATGGGTGGCGGTGGTGCAGGCTTCGGCGGCGCCAACTTCTCCGACATCTTCGGCGATGTGTTCAGCGACTTCTTCGGTGGCGGGCGCGGCGGCGGCCGTGGCGGTGCCCAGCGTGGCAGCGACCTGCGCTACACCCTGGAGCTGAACCTGGAAGAAGCGGTGCGCGGCACCACGGTCAGCATTCGTGTGCCGACCCTGGTCAACTGCAAGCCGTGCGACGGCACCGGCGCCAAGAAGGGTTCCACACCTTCGACCTGCCCAACCTGTGGCGGTATCGGCCAGGTGCGCATGCAGCAGGGCTTCTTCTCGGTGCAGCAAACCTGCCCGCGCTGCCATGGCCAGGGCAAGATCATCACCGACCCCTGCACCTCGTGCCATGGCGAAGGCCGTGTCGAGGAATACAAGACCCTGTCGGTCAAGGTGCCAGCGGGCGTCGATACCGGCGACCGCATTCGCCTGTCCGGCGAGGGCGAGGCGGGCACCCACGGTGGCCCGACCGGCGACCTCTATGTGGTGATCAACGTGCGTGAGCACGAGATCTTCCAGCGCGACGGCAAGCACCTGTATTGCGAAGTGCCGATCAGCTACACCGACGCTGCCCTGGGTGGCGAGCTGGAAGTGCCGACCCTCGATGGCCGGGTGAAGCTGAAAATTCCGGAAGGCACCCAGACCGGCAAGCAGTTCCGCTTGCGTGGCAAGGGTGTGGCGCCGGTGCGTGGTGGTGGTGCCGGTGACCTGCTGTGCCGCGTGGCGGTGGAAACCCCGGTCAACCTGAGCCGTCGTCAGCGTGAACTGCTCGAAGAACTGCGCAGCTCGCTGGAAGGCGACAGCTCCCACTCGCCCAAGGCCAGTGGCTGGTTCGACGGCGTGAAGCGCTTCTTCGGCGACCTCTGACAAGGAACAGGCTATGCGACGTATTGCAGTGATGGGCGCCGCCGGGCGCATGGGCAAGGTGCTGATCGAGGCTGTTCAGCAGCAGGCGCCCAAGGCAGGCCTGACCGCGGCGATTCACCGCCCGGACAGCACCCTGGTTGGCGCCGATGCCGGTGAGCTGGCGGGCCTGGGCCGAATTGGCGTAACCATTTCCGACGACCTGCCCAAGGTTGCCGACGAATTCGACGTGTTGATCGACTTCACCCACCCGTCGGTGACGCTGAAGAACCTGGCGTTCTGCCGCAAGGCGGGCAAGGCCATGGTCATCGGTACCACCGGGTTCTCCGCGCAGGAGAAACAACTGCTGGTGGAGGTGGGCAAGGAAATCCCGATCGTCTTCGCCGCCAACTTCAGCGTGGGTGTGAACCTGTGCCTGAAGCTGCTGGATACCGCTGCGCGGGTGCTGGGTGATGACGTGGACATCGAAATTCTCGAAGCCCACCACCGCCACAAGGTCGATGCGCCGTCGGGTACCGCGCTGCGCATGGGCGAAGTGGTTGCCCAGGCCTTGGGCCGTGACCTGCAGGAAGTGGCCGTGTATGGCCGTGAGGGGCAGACCGGTGCGCGTGAGCGCCAGACCATCGGCTTTGCCACCGTGCGTGCCGGTGACGTGGTGGGCGACCACACCGTGCTGTTCGCCGCCGAAGGCGAGCGCGTGGAGATCACCCACAAGGCCTCCAGCCGCATGACCTTTGCCAAGGGCGCGGTGCGTGCGGCGCTGTGGCTCGATGGGCGTGAGCCTGGGCTGTATGACATGCAGGATGTGCTGGAGCTGCGTTGAGCCGTTCCAGCGGTGTGGGCTTCTTCGCGGGGCAAGCCCGCTCCTACACACCCTGTAGGAGCGGGCTTGCCCCGCGAAGCAGGCGCCGCCGATCTCAGTCTGTCGCAATCATGTGTTTAAGAGACACATATTCGGTAGACCCAAAACGCACTTTTCTGTAAGCTACAGCTTTAGTGTGTCCACTAAAAGCGCGCAGCGAATTGAATTCAGCACATAAAAGCGGGGTGACGTGTCCATACGTCACTCCGCTTTTTTGCAACCTGCGATCGCCCTTTCATGCTTGATTAACGGGAGGTCTTCTTGACAAAGCCAGCCATACTCGCCCTTGCCGACGGCAGTATTTTCCGCGGTGAAGCCATCGGTGCCGACGGTCAAACCGTCGGTGAGGTGGTATTCAACACCGCTATGACCGGCTACCAGGAAATCCTTACAGACCCTTCCTACGCGCAGCAAATCGTCACCCTGACCTACCCGCACATTGGCAACACCGGCACCACCCCGGAAGACGCCGAGTCGAACCGTGTCTGGTCCGCTGGCCTGGTCATTCGCGACCTGCCGCTGCTGGCCAGCAACTGGCGCAACACCCAGTCGCTGCCTGAATACCTGAAGGCCAACAACGTCGTCGCCATCGCTGGCATCGACACCCGTCGCCTGACCCGTATCCTGCGTGAAAAGGGCGCCCAGAACGGTTGCATCCTCGCCGGTGACAACATCAGCGAAGAAGCCGCCATCGCCGCCGCCCGCGCCTTCCCAGGCCTCAAGGGCATGGACCTGGCCAAGGTCGTTTCCACCACCGAGCGCTACGAGTGGCGTTCCAGCGTGTGGGAGCTGAAAACCGACAGCCACCCGACCATCGAGGCGGCCGACCTGCCGTACCACGTGGTTGCCTTCGACTTCGGCGTCAAGCTGAACATCTTGCGCATGCTGGTCGCCCGCGGCTGCCGCGTGACCGTGGTGCCTGCGCAAACCCCGGCCAGCGAAGTGCTGGCACTGAATCCGGACGGCGTGTTCCTGTCCAACGGCCCTGGTGACCCGGAGCCATGCGACTACGCCATCCAGGCCATCAAGGAAATCCTTGAAACCGAGATTCCGGTGTTCGGCATCTGCCTCGGCCACCAGCTGCTGGCCCTGGCCTCCGGCGCCAAAACCGTGAAAATGGGCCACGGCCACCACGGTGCCAACCACCCCGTCCAGGACCTGGACACCGGCGTGGTCATGATCACCAGCCAGAACCACGGTTTCGCCGTGGATGAAGCTACCCTGCCGGGCAATGTCCGCGCCATCCACAAGTCGCTGTTCGACGGCACCCTGCAGGGTATCGAACGCACCGACAAGAGCGCGTTCAGCTTCCAGGGCCACCCTGAAGCGAGCCCAGGCCCGACCGATGTCGCGCCACTGTTCGATCGTTTCATCGATGCCATGGCCAAGCGCCGCTGAGCATCCTGCATCAAGGCCCCGGGCCGGCTTGCGCCGCGCCCGGAAGCGCCTGACCCAGATTGTTCAAGACGGCTTGCCGACTGACCCGCGGATTTGAGTGACAACCATGCCAAAACGTACAGACATCAAAAGCATCCTGATTCTCGGCGCTGGCCCGATCGTGATCGGCCAGGCCTGCGAATTCGACTATTCCGGCGCCCAGGCTTGCAAAGCCCTGCGCGAGGAAGGTTTCCGCGTCATCCTGGTGAACTCCAACCCGGCCACCATCATGACCGACCCGGCCATGGCCGACGCCACCTACATCGAGCCGATCAAGTGGCAGTCGGTGGCCAAGATCATCGAAAAAGAGCGCCCAGACGCAGTCCTGCCAACCATGGGCGGGCAAACCGCACTGAACTGCGCCCTGGACCTGGAGCGCCACGGCGTTCTGGAAAAGTTCGGCGTGGAGATGATCGGTGCCAACGCCGACACCATCGACAAGGCCGAAGACCGTTCGCGCTTCGACAAGGCCATGAAGGATATCGGCCTTGAGTGCCCGCGCTCCGGTATCGCCCACAGCATGGAAGAGGCCAACGCGGTGCTTGAGAAGCTTGGCTTCCCATGCATCATCCGTCCGTCGTTCACCATGGGCGGCACCGGCGGCGGTATCGCCTACAACCGTGAAGAATTCGAAGAAATCTGCACCCGTGGCCTGGACCTGTCGCCGACCAAGGAACTGCTGATCGACGAATCGCTGATCGGCTGGAAGGAATACGAGATGGAGGTGGTCCGCGACAAGAAGGACAACTGCATCATCGTCTGCTCCATCGAGAACTTCGACCCGATGGGCGTGCACACCGGCGACTCGATCACCGTTGCCCCAGCGCAAACCCTGACCGACAAGGAATACCAGATCATGCGCAACGCCTCGCTGGCGGTGCTGCGTGAAATCGGTGTTGAAACCGGCGGTTCCAACGTGCAGTTCGGTATCTGCCCGAACACTGGCCGCATGGTCGTGATCGAGATGAACCCGCGCGTTTCCCGTTCGTCCGCCCTGGCGTCCAAGGCCACTGGCTTCCCGATCGCCAAGATCGCCGCCAAGCTTGCCATCGGCTACACCCTCGACGAACTGCAGAACGACATCACCGGCGGCCGCACCCCAGCGTCCTTCGAGCCGTCGATCGACTACGTGGTGACCAAGCTGCCACGCTTCGCCTTCGAGAAATTCCCGAAAGCCGACGCCCGCCTGACCACCCAGATGAAATCCGTGGGTGAAGTCATGGCCATCGGCCGTACCTTCCAGGAATCCCTGCAGAAAGCCCTGCGCGGCCTGGAAGTCGGCGCCTGCGGCCTCGACCCGAAAGTCGACCTGGCAAACCCTGAAGCGGCCAGCATCCTCAAGCGCGAACTGACCGTGCCGGGTGCCGAGCGTATCTGGTACGTCGCCGACGCCATGCGTTCGGGCATGACCTGCCAGCAGATCTTCGACCTCACCGGCATCGACATGTGGTTCCTGGTGCAGATGGAAGACCTGATCAAGGAAGAAGAGAAGGTCAAGACCCTGGCCCTGTCGGCGATCGACAAGGACTACATGCTGCGCCTCAAGCGCAAGGGCTTCTCGGACCAGCGCCTGGCCAAGCTGCTCGGCATCACCGACAAGAACCTGCGCCGTCACCGCCACAAGCTGGAAGTGTTCCCGGTGTACAAGCGCGTCGACACCTGCGCCGCCGAGTTCGCCACCGACACCGCCTACCTGTACTCCACCTATGAGGAAGAGTGCGAGGCCAACCCGTCGACCCGCGACAAGATCATGATCCTGGGTGGCGGCCCGAACCGTATCGGCCAAGGTATCGAGTTCGACTACTGCTGCGTACACGCCGCCCTGGCGCTGCGTGAAGACGGTTACGAGACCATCATGGTCAACTGCAACCCGGAAACCGTTTCCACCGACTACGACACCTCCGACCGCCTGTACTTCGAGCCGCTGACCCTGGAAGACGTGTTGGAAGTCTGCCGCGTCGAGAAGCCTAAAGGCGTGATCGTCCACTACGGCGGCCAAACCCCGCTGAAACTGGCCCGCGCCCTGGAAGAAGCCGGCGTACCGATCATCGGTACCAGCCCGGACGCCATCGACCGCGCCGAAGACCGCGAGCGTTTCCAGCAGATGGTTCAGCGCCTGAACCTGCTGCAGCCGCCAAACGCCACCGTGCGCAGCGAGGAAGAAGCCATCAGCGCCGCTGGCGGCATCGGCTACCCGCTGGTGGTTCGCCCGTCCTACGTACTGGGCGGCCGTGCCATGGAAATCGTCTACGAACTGGACGAACTCAAGCGCTACCTGCGTGAAGCGGTGCAAGTGTCCAACGACAGCCCAGTGCTGCTCGACCACTTCCTCAACTGCGCCATCGAGATGGACGTGGATGCGGTGTGCGACGGCACCGACGTGGTCATCGGCGCGATCATGCAGCACATCGAGCAGGCCGGTGTTCACTCCGGTGACTCGGCGTGCTCGCTGCCACCTTACTCGCTGAGCAAGGAAGTGCAGGACGAAGTCCGCGTACAGGTCAAGAAAATGGCCCTGGAGCTGGGCGTGGTCGGCCTGATGAATGTGCAGCTGGCCCTGCAGGGCGACAAGATCTACGTGATCGAAGTCAACCCGCGTGCCTCGCGTACCGTGCCGTTCGTGTCCAAGTGCATCGGCACCTCCCTGGCCATGATCGCCGCCCGCGTCATGGCTGGCAAAACCCTGAAAGAGCTGGGCTTCACCCAGGAAATCATCCCGAACTTCTACAGCGTCAAGGAAGCCGTCTTCCCGTTCGCCAAGTTCCCAGGGGTTGACCCGATCCTCGGCCCTGAGATGAAATCGACCGGTGAAGTCATGGGTGTCGGTGACAGCTTCGGTGAAGCCTTCGCCAAGGCCCAGATGGGTGCCAGCGAAGTGCTGCCAACCGGCGGCACCGCGTTCATCAGCGTGCGTGACGACGACAAGCCACAAGTGGCTGGCGTTGCCCGCGACCTGATCGCCCTGGGCTTCGAAGTGGTTGCAACTGCAGGTACCGCCAAGGTGATCGAAGCGGCTGGCCTGAAAGTGCGCCGCGTGAACAAGGTGACCGAGGGTCGCCCGCACGTGGTCGACATGATCAAGAACGACGAAGTGTCGCTGATCATCAACACCACCGAAGGCCGCCAGTCGATTGCCGATTCCTACTCGATTCGCCGCAATGCGCTGCAGCACAAGATTTACTGCACCACTACCATCGCGGCGGGTGAAGCCATCTGCGAGGCGCTGAAATTCGGTCCTGAGAAGACCGTTCGTCGCCTTCAGGATCTGCATGCAGGACTCAAAGCATGAGCATGACCAAGTACCCGATGACCGTCCAGGGCGCTCGCGCCCTGGAAGAGGAGCTGACCTTCCTGAGCAAGACCGAGCGCCCGCGCCTGAGCCAAGCCATTGGTGAAGCGCGTGAGCTGGGCGACCTCAAGGAAAACGCCGAATACCATGCTGCCCGTGAAGAGCAGGGCATGGTCGAGGCGCGGATCCGCGATATCGAAGGCCGTCTGCAGAACTCGGTGGTGATCGACGTCACCACCATCGCCCACACTGGCAAGGTGATTTTCGGCACCACCGTGGTGCTGGCCAACACCGAAACCGATGACGAGGTGACCTACCAGATCGTCGGCGAAGATGAAGCTGACGTGAAACAAGGCAAGCTTTCGAGCAGCGCACCTATCGCCCGTGCCATCATTGGCAAGGAAGAAGGTGACACCGTGGTGGTGAAAACGCCGAGCGGTACGGTCGAGTACGAGATTGTCGAAGTCAAACACATCTGATCGGCGCCTGCGGGCGCCATCCCTGGAAGGGATCCTCTGGCAACTGGCTCAGGTTTTCTGGGTCGGTGGCCTGTGGGTGTTCCATGTGGGGCTGGTGCCGGCGCTGAAGGTCAGTGGCCTGGCACCCTTGCTGGTGCAGGACATCGCCGGGCAGATCGACCGTTGGTTGATCGGCGTGGCGCTGCTGGGTTTGTTGACTCAGCTGGCGGTGCTGGCGAGGGTGGACGGCCTGGTGGCCTGGTGGCGGCAGTTTCGCGGCCAGATGCTGTTGTTGGGCCTTGCGGCCTGCGTGGGGTATTACGCCTTGCGCTACGGCATCTCGGTGGGCGAACGCTGGCAGATGTTCTGCTTCCTGGTACTGGGCTTCTCCGGCATCGTGCTGGTGGCCCAGCCAGTGCCAATCAGGGCTCGCCGCTAGCCAGCTGTAAGGCGTGTGCGGTCCCTGTAGGAGCGGCCTTGTGCCGCGATGGGCTGCGAAGCGGCCCCGGCATCTGCTTCGTCACAAGTACTGCAGGGGGCTGCTGCGCAGCCCATCGCGGCACAAGGCCGCTCCTACAGGTGGGGCGCCGGTGGTGGCCCCGCTCCGTTACTTGTAACGGTGGATATTGGACAGCTGCTTGTTCGGCTGTGGGTTCTTGCGATAGATCAGCGCTTTCTTGCCGATGGTCTGCACCAGCTCGGCACGGCCGGCCTTGCACAGCTCGGCAATGGTCGCAGCGCGTTCTTCGCGGTCTTCCGAGCGGATTTCGACCTTGATCAGCTCATGGTCGACCAGTGCTCGCTCCAATTCGGCGATCACGCCTTCGTTCAAACCGTTGCCGGCAACGATCAGGACCGGCTTCAGGTCATGACCAATGGACTTGTATTGCTTCTTCTGCTCGTTATTGAGCGGCATAATCTGACCCTTTCCGTCTGATTCTGTAAAATTGACCGGCATTTTACCCGAGGGCCACCGGCTCCGCCCAGTCAATCACGACGCATATCATCGAGGTGCCCCGTGGTACAACGTTCCAAAAGCAGCGCAAACTGGCTGCGAGAGCATTTCAACGACCCTTTTGTCAAACAAGCACAGAAGGATGGCTACCGCTCGCGTGCGAGCTACAAACTGCTGGAGATCCAGGAAAAGGACCGCCTGATCCGCCCCGGCATGAGCGTGATCGACCTGGGCGCGGCCCCTGGGGGCTGGTCGCAGGTGACCAGTCGTCTGATCGGCGGCCAGGGCCGGCTGATCGCCTCCGACATCCTGGAAATGGACTCGATCCCCGACGTGACCTTCATCCAGGGTGACTTCACCCAGGACGAAGTGCTGCAGCAAATCCTCCAGGCGGTCGGCGATTCGCACGTAGACCTTGTGATTTCCGACATGGCCCCCAATATGAGTGGTACGCCTGCGGTGGACATGCCGCGAGCCATGTTCCTCTGCGAGCTGGCCCTGGATCTGGCGACCCGCGTGCTCAAACCGGGCGGGGACTTCCTGATCAAGATTTTCCAGGGCGAAGGTTTCGACATGTACCTCAAGGACGTGCGCAGCAAGTTCGACAAGGTGCAGATGCGCAAGCCTTCGTCGTCCCGGGACCGTTCCCGTGAACAGTACCTGCTGGGCAAGGGTTTCAAAGGGGTATGAGGCGTAAAACGGGGTGGCCGATAGTTATTTCCAATCGGCCGTCCCGTCTGGATCGTCCGAACTTCGTGTAGTCTAGCTTTCACAAAGGGTTACAGACGGTGCCTGCGGATGCGTAGGTAATGTAGTAAGTTAGGGCGATGAATATCATGCGAGGCACGGCTGCGTCGTGCGCCGGCCTCAGAGGGTAGCGAATTGAACGACATGGCAAAGAATCTGATCCTGTGGTTGATCATCGCAGCCGTCCTGGTGACGGTGATGAACAACTTCTCCAGCCCTAACGAGCCGCAGACCCTCAACTACTCCGACTTCATCCAGCAGGTCAAGGATGGCAAGGTCGAGCGGGTGACCGTCGACGGCTACATCATTACCGGCAAGCGCGCCGACGGCGACAACTTCAAGACCGTGCGCCCGGCCATTACCGACAATGGCCTGATCGGCGACCTGGTCGACAACCACGTGGTGGTCGAAGGCAAGCAGCCCGAGCAGCAGAGCATCTGGACCCAGTTGCTGGTCGCCAGCTTCCCGATCCTGGTGATCATCGCCGTGTTCATGTTCTTCATGCGCCAGATGCAGGGCGGTGCCGGTGGCAAGGGCGGGCCGATGAGCTTCGGCAAGAGCAAGGCGCGCCTGCTTTCCGAAGACCAGGTCAAGACCACCCTGGCCGACGTCGCCGGTTGCGACGAAGCCAAGGAAGAAGTGGGCGAGCTGGTCGAGTTCCTGCGTGACCCGGGCAAGTTCCAGCGCCTGGGGGGCCGCATCCCGCGTGGCGTGCTGATGGTTGGCCCGCCCGGTACCGGTAAAACCCTGCTGGCCAAGGCCATCGCTGGCGAAGCCAAGGTGCCGTTCTTCACCATTTCCGGTTCGGACTTCGTCGAAATGTTCGTCGGTGTCGGTGCCAGCCGTGTTCGCGACATGTTCGAACAGGCCAAGAAGCACGCCCCGTGCATCATCTTCATCGACGAGATCGACGCCGTTGGTCGCCACCGTGGCGCCGGCATGGGCGGCGGTCACGACGAGCGTGAGCAAACCCTCAACCAGTTGCTGGTGGAGATGGACGGCTTCGAAATGAACGATGGCATCATCGTCATTGCCGCCACCAACCGCCCGGACGTGCTCGACCCGGCGCTGCTGCGCCCTGGTCGCTTCGACCGCCAGGTGGTTGTCGGCCTGCCGGACATCCGTGGCCGTGAGCAGATCCTCAAGGTGCACATGCGCAAAGTACCGGTGGGCGACAACGTCAACCCGGCGGTCATTGCCCGTGGTACCCCAGGCTTCTCCGGTGCCGACCTTGCCAACCTGGTCAACGAAGCTTCGTTGTTCGCCGCACGCTCCAACAAGCGCCTGGTCGAGATGAAAGAGTTCGAACTGGCCAAGGACAAGATCATGATGGGCGCCGAGCGCAAGACCATGGTCATGTCCGAGAAAGAAAAGCAGAACACCGCGTACCACGAAGCCGGCCACGCCATCGTTGGCCGCCTGGTGCCCGAGCACGACCCGGTGTACAAGGTGTCGATCATTCCCCGTGGCCGTGCCCTGGGTGTGACCATGTTCCTGCCCGAGGAAGACCGTTACAGCCTGTCCAAGCGCGCGCTGATCAGCCAGATCTGCTCGCTGTACGGCGGCCGTATCGCCGAGGAAATGACCCTGGGCTTCGACGGTGTCACCACCGGTGCCTCCAACGACATCATGCGTGCCAGCCAAATCGCCCGGAACATGGTCACCAAGTGGGGCCTGTCGGAAAAACTCGGCCCGCTGATGTACGCCGAAGAGGAGGGCGAGGTGTTCCTCGGCCGTAGCGCGGCCAGCCAGCACGCCAGCGTGTCCGGCGAAACGGCCAAGCTGATCGACTCGGAAGTGCGCAGTATCATCGACCAGTGCTATGCCACGGCCAAGCAGCTGTTGACCGACAACCGCGACAAGCTCGATGCCATGGCCGAAGCCCTGATGAAGTACGAGACCATCGACGCCGAGCAGATCGACGATATCATGGCCGGCCGTACCCCTCGCGAACCGCGCGACTGGGATGATGATTCGGCATCGGGCAACTCCGCGACCCAGGGCGACCGCCCGGAATCGCCGATTGGCGGCCCGGCTGCACAACACTAAGGGCACGTATGAGCTCACAGCTGTACCCAACCCGGTTGCCTTGCGGCAACCGGGTTCTTGATTTGTCCCGTACCCATGTCATGGGTATTCTCAACATCACCCCCGATTCCTTCTCCGACGGTGGCCGTTTCAGCCAGCGCGACGAGGCGTTGCGCCATGCCGAGGCGATGATCGCCGCGGGCGCCACGCTGATCGATATCGGTGGCGAGTCGACCCGCCCGGGTGCCCGTGCGGTCAGCGTGACCGAGGAGCTGGAGCGGGTGGCGCCGATGGTCGAGGCCATCAACAGCCGTTTCGACGTGGTCATCTCGGTGGATACCTCCACGCCGGCGGTCATTCGCGAGTCGGCCCGCCTTGGCGCGGGTCTGATTAATGATGTTCGCGCGCTGGAGCGCGACGGCGCGCTGGATGCTGCCGCAGACACCGGCTTGCCGGTGTGCCTGATGCACATGCGAGGCGAGCCGGGCAACATGCAGGACGACCCGCATTACGAGGATGTGACGGCCGACGTTACGCGCTATCTTGAGCAGCGGATGGCCGCATGCGCAGCGGCGGGTATTCCGGCCGAGCGCATCGTGCTCGACCCAGGCTTTGGCTTCGCCAAGACACTGGCGCATAACCTGAGCCTGTTCAAACACATGGAAGCGCTCTATCGCCTGGGCCGCCCGCTGCTGGTGGGCGTTTCACGCAAGAGCATGATCGGCCTGACGCTGGAGCGTCCGGTCGGTGAGCGACTGTACGGCAGCCTGGCGCTGGCGGCATTGGCCATGACCAAGGGGGCCAGTATCCTGCGCGTCCATGATGTGGCCGAGACCGTCGATGTGGTGCGCATGATTGCCGCGGTACAGAACGCCGAATAAGCACATTGGAGTCGCTATGAGCAGAAAATACTTTGGCACCGACGGCATCCGTGGCCGCGTCGGAGAATACCCGATTACCCCCGACTTCATGCTCAAGCTGGGCTGGGCGGCGGGCATGGCGTTCCGCAAGCAGGGCAAATGCCAGGTGCTGGTGGGCAAGGACACGCGCATTTCCGGCTACATGTTCGAGTCTGCCCTTGAGGCCGGCCTGTCGGCCGCGGGTGCCGACGTGCTGTTGCTCGGGCCGATGCCGACCCCGGCCATCGCCTACCTGACGCGCACCTTCCATGCCGAAGCGGGCATCGTCATCAGTGCTTCGCACAACCCGCACGACGACAACGGCATCAAGTTCTTCTCGGGGCAGGGCACCAAGCTGCCCGACGAAGTGGAGCTGATGATCGAGGAGCTGCTCGACCAGCCGATGACCGTGGTTGATTCGAGCAAGCTCGGCAAGGTGTCGCGCATCAACGATGCCGCTGGCCGCTACATCGAATTCTGCAAGAGCAGCGTACCGAGCAGCACCAGCTTCGAAGGCCTCAAGCTGGTGATCGACTGCGCCCACGGTGCCACCTACAAGGTTGCGCCCAGTGTGTTCCGCGAGCTGGGCGCCGACGTAACGGTGCTGCACGCCCAGCCCGACGGCCTGAACATCAACGAAAACTGTGGCTCCACCCACATCGAGTCGCTGCAGGCGGCGGTGCTGGTTGGCCACGCCGACCTCGGCATCGCGTTCGACGGTGACGGCGACCGGGTGTTGATGGTCGACCATACCGGGGCGATCGTCGACGGCGACGAACTGCTGTTCATCATTGCCCGTGACCTCAAGGAGCGCGGCAAGCTGCAGGGTGGCGTGGTGGGTACGCTGATGAGCAACCTGGGCCTGGAACTGGCGCTGCAGGACCTGGATATCCCGTTCGTGCGGGCCAAGGTCGGCGACCGCTACGTCATGGCCGAACTGCTTGAGCGTGACTGGCAGGTAGGCGGCGAGAACTCCGGCCACGTGGTGTGCTGCAACCACACCACCACCGGTGATGCGATCATTGCCGCGCTGCAGGTGCTGATGGCGCTCAAGCGCCGCGGCGAAACCCTCGCGCAATCGCGCCAGGCGCTGCGCAAGTGCCCGCAGGTGTTGATCAACGTGCGCTTCGGCGCAAGCAAGGTCGACCCGCTGGAGCACGCCGAAGTGAAGGCGGCCAGCGCCAAGGTGACCGAGGCCATGGCGGGCCGTGGGCGTGTGCTGCTTCGCAAGTCCGGCACCGAGCCCCTGGTGCGGGTGATGGTCGAGGGCGACGACGAAAACCAGGTGCGGACCCACGCCGAAGCCCTGGCCAAGCTGGTCGCGCAAGTTTGTGCCTGAAAGAGGCTTGCCAGCGCAGATCGGGTTGGGTAAGATCTGCGCCCACTTTGACCGACGAGGTAAAGCATGCGTCGCCCCATGGTAGCTGGTAACTGGAAGATGCACGGTACCCGCGCCAGCGTCGCTGAGCTGATCCTGGGCCTGGGCAATATGTCCGTGCCGAGCGGTGTCGAAGTCGCGGTGTTTCCACCGGCCCTGTTCATCAACCAAGTGGTTGATGGGTTGCAAGGCAAGGGGATCACTGTCGGAGCACAGAATTCTGCAGTAAAGCCTGAACAAGGCGCGCTGACCGGTGAAGTTGCACCGAGTCAGTTGGTTGAAGCCGGTTGCAAGTGGGTACTGATCGGTCACTCGGAACGTCGCCAGATCATCGGCGAAAGTGAAGAAGTGCTGAAAGAGAAGTTTGCAGCGGCTCAACTTAGTGGTTTAATGCCGGTGCTCTGCGTAGGGGAAACCCTTGAAGAGCGCGAGGCAGGCAAGACCCTCGAAGTTGTCGGGAGTCAACTAAGCAGTATCATCGACGCGTTCGGTGTTAAGGCTTTTGCCAAGGCTGTAATTGCTTATGAGCCGGTTTGGGCCATTGGCACAGGTTTGACGGCTTCGCCTCAACAAGCTCAGGATGTGCATGCAGCCATCCGCGCACAGTTGGCGGCCGAAGACGCCGAAGTTGCCGCAAGCGTGCAGCTTCTCTACGGCGGCAGCGTGAAGGCGGCCAATGCGGCCGAACTGTTCGGCATGCCGGATATCGATGGGGGGCTCATTGGTGGAGCGTCCCTGAACGCAGACGAATTCGGTGCAATTTGTCGCGCCGCAGGAAACTGAACAAATGCTGGAAACAGTTATCGTTGTTTTTCATCTGTTGGCAGCGCTGTCGCTTGTAGTGCTGGTTCTGCTTCAACAGGGTAAAGGTGCGGAAGCAGGTGCATCTTTCGGCGCAGGTGCTTCAAATACTGTGTTCGGAAGCCAAGGCTCTGCTACCTTCCTGAGTAAATTGACTGCAATACTCGCTGCCACTTTCTTTTTGACAGCACTTGGGTTAGGATACTTCGCGAAGCAACAAGCTCACCAGCTTAGCCAAGCAGGTCTTCCGGATCCAGCAGTGCTAGAAGTGAAAGAGCAGCCAAAGCCGGCAGTTAATGATGATGTACCGGTGCTCCAGGAACAGAAGAGCGACACCACCAGCAAAGGTGATGTACCTCCTCCGGCCGAAGAGCAGAAGTAACGGGTTTCAAGTAGTAGTATTGCCGAGGTGGTGGAATTGGTAGACACGCAACCTTGAGGTGGTTGTGCCCATAGGGTGTAGGGGTTCGAGTCCCCTTCTCGGTACCAATTGAAGCTTGAGAGCCCGCTTTAGCGGGCTTTCTTGCAGGTGAAGGTTTGGGTTTGACCCTCAAGCGGGTTAAGACTTATACTTTCGCCCCAGCTTTGTCGCGGGGTGGAGCAGCTTGGTAGCTCGTCGGGCTCATAACCCGAAGGTCGTTGGTTCAAATCCAGCCCCCGCAACCAGCTCCAGCAGAGCCCCTTTTCAGGGGCTTTTTGCTAGCCGAACAGTTTACGGCGTCGTTGTCCAACGGCGCTTTCAGGGATGGGCGCTTCGCCCATTTTTTATTTGCACAGCATGCACGAGGGGGTTCAGGTGTCGAGCAAGCTAGAACAGTTGCAGGCCTTGTTGGCCCCGGTGGTCGAGGGTCTGGGCTATCAGTGCTGGGGGATCGAGTTCGTATCCCAGGGTAAGCATTCGGTACTGCGCATCTATATCGACAAGGAAGACGGGATCCTGGTGGACGACTGCGAAGCGGTCAGCCGTCAGGCCAGCGCGATCCTCGATGTGGAAGATCCGATCAGCAGCGAATACACCCTTGAGGTCTCCTCTCCAGGCATGGATCGCCCACTGTTCACTCTGGAACAGTTTGCCTCGCATGCCGGCGAACAAGTGAAGATCAAGCTGCGTTCACCCTTCGAGGGTCGTCGTAACTTCCAGGGCCTTCTCCGCGGTGTGGAGGATCAGGACGTGGTGGTCCAGGTGGACAACCAGGAGTTCCTGCTGCCGATCGACTCGATCGACAAGGCCAATATTATTCCCAGTTTTGACTGAGACGTGCCGGGCCCGGCGGACTATCCGGGCCCAATGGCTTGCGCAAGGCGAGGCGTACGATGAGCAAAGAAGTACTGCTGGTTGTTGAATCGGTATCCAACGAAAAAGGTGTACCGCCCGGCGTCATTTTCGAAGCGCTGGAAGTGGCCCTGGCTACTGCAACCAAAAAACGTTTTGAGGACGAAGTCGACCTGCGTGTGGAAATCAACCGCCACACCGGTAGCTATGAAACCTTCCGTCGCTGGACCGTGGTCGACGAAAACGACCTGGACGACCCAGCGATCGAAACCTGGCTGGACAAGATCAAGGACACCCATCCCGAAGCCAAGATCGGCGACGTGATCGAGGAGAAGATCGAGTCCATCGAGTTCGGCCGTATCGCCGCCCAGACCGCCAAGCAGGTCATCGTGCAGAAGGTCCGTGAGGCCGAGCGCGCCCAGGTGGTCGACGCCTACCGCGAGCGGGTCAACGAGATCATCTCCGGCACCGTCAAGAAAGTTACCCGCGACAACGTCATCGTTGACCTGGGCAACAACGCTGAGGCCCTGCTGGCCCGCGAAGACATCATTCCACGTGAGACCTTCCGTGTTGGCGTGCGCCTGCGCGCGCTGCTCAAGGAAATCCGCACCGAGAACCGCGGCCCACAGCTGATCCTGTCGCGCACTGCGCCACAGATGCTGATCGAGCTGTTCCGCATCGAAGTGCCGGAAATCGCCGAAGGCCTCATCGAAGTCATGGCCGCCTCCCGTGATCCGGGTTCGCGTGCCAAGATCGCCGTCCGCTCCAAGGACAAGCGCATCGACCCGCAAGGTGCCTGCATCGGCATGCGCGGTTCGCGTGTCCAAGCCGTATCCGGCGAGCTGGGTGGTGAGCGTGTGGATATCGTCCTGTGGGACGAGAACCCGGCGCAGTTCGTCATCAACGCCATGTCGCCGGCTGAAGTCGCGGCGATCATCGTTGACGAAGATGCCCATGCCATGGACATCGCCGTTGCCGAGGACAACCTGGCCCAGGCCATTGGCCGTGGCGGTCAGAACGTTCGTTTGGCCAGTCAACTGACCGGCTGGACCCTGAACGTGATGACCGAGAAGGACATCCAGGCCAAGCAACAGGCTGAAACCGGCGACATCCTGCGCAACTTCATCGAGGAACTGGAAGTCGACGAGGAGCTGGCCCAAGTGCTGGTCGACGAAGGCTTCACCAGCCTCGAAGAAATTGCCTACGTACCGTTGGAAGAAATGCTCAACATCGATGGCTTTGACGAGGATATCGTCAATGAGCTGCGCGCTCGTGCCAAGGACCGTTTGTTGACCAAGGCCATCGCTACCGAAGAAAAACTGGCAGACGCCCATCCGTCCGACGACCTGCTCTCCCTTGAGGGCATGGACAAGGACCTGGCAGCGGAACTGGCGGTGCGCGGCGTGGTTAACCGCGAAGACCTGGCCGAGCAGTCGATTGACGACCTGCTCGACATCGACGGCATCGACGAAGAGCGTGCCGGCAAGTTGATCATGGCCGCCCGAGCCCACTGGTTCGAGTAATTAGGCGCGGCCTGAGGAGAGAAGTGCATGACGCAAGTCACGGTGAAAGAACTGGCCCAAGAGGTCGAGGCACCGGTAGAGCGCCTGCTGCAGCAGATGCGTGAGGCAGGTCTGCCGCACACCGACGCCGGTCAGGTAGTGACCGACAATGAGAAGCAGACCCTGCTGTCTCATTTGAAGAGCAGCCACAAGAGCAAGGCGGAAGAGCCGCGCAAGATTACCTTGCAGCGCAAGACCACCAGCACCCTGCGTGTCGCCGGTAGCAAGAGCATCAGCGTAGAAGTACGCAAGAAGAAGGTTTTCGTTCAGCGCAGCCCGGAAGAAATCCAGGCTGAGCAGAAGCGTGAGCAGGACGAGCGCCGCGCGGCCGAAAATGCCGCCCGCGACAAGGTCGAGGCCGAAGTGCGTCAGCGCAACGAAGAGCAGGCTCGCCGTCAGGCAGCCGAAGCCGTTGCTGCTGCCCCGGCGCCTGCCGCCAAGCCAGAAGCCGCGCCTGCCGCTGCCCCGGCTCCGGTAGTTGCCGACGCCCCGGCGTCCGAAGACGCCGCTGCCCGTGCCGCCGAGCGCAAGAAAGACGAAGCCCGTCGCAACGAAGGCCGCACCCGTGACGACGACCGTCGTCGTGGTGAAGCGCCACGCGTTTCGATCAAGGTCAAGGTCAAGGAGAAGGAAAAAGCGCCGACTCCACGTGCCGCTCCACGCACCACCGACGAAGAGAGCGATGGCGCTCGTCGTGGCCGTGGTGGCAAGAGCAAGCTGAAGAAGCGCAACCAGCACGGCTTCCAGAACCCGACTGGCCCCGTCATCCGTGACGTGACCATCGGCGAGACGATCACCGTCTCCGAACTTGCCCAGCAGATGTCGGTCAAGGCCGCTGAAGTCGTCAAGTTCATGTTCAAGATGGGCACTCCGGTCACCATCAACCAGGTGCTCGACCAGGAAACCGCTCAGCTGATCGCCGAAGAGCTGGGCCACAAGGTCACCCTGGTCAGCGACACCGCCCTGGAAGACTCCCTGGCCGAATCGTTGAAGTTCGAAGGCCAGACCGAGTCGCGTGCACCGGTGGTTACCGTCATGGGTCACGTTGACCATGGTAAGACCTCGCTGCTCGACTACATCCGTCGTGCCAAGGTTGCCGCTGGCGAAGCCGGTGGTATCACCCAGCACATCGGTGCCTACCACGTGGAAACCGACCGCGGCATGGTCACCTTCCTCGATACCCCAGGCCACGCCGCGTTCACCGCGATGCGTGCCCGTGGTGCCAAGGCCACCGACATCGTCATCCTGGTGGTGGCGGCGGACGACGGTGTGATGCCGCAAACCCGTGAAGCTGTTCAGCATGCCAAGGCAGCTGGCGTTCCGCTGGTGGTTGCAGTAAACAAGATCGACAAGCCGGGTGCCGACCTCGATCGCATCCGCAACGAGCTGGCCGTCGAAGGCGTCACCTCCGAGGACTGGGGTGGTGACACGCCGTTCGTCAAGGTGTCGGCGAAGATGGGTACCGGTGTCGACGAGCTGCTTGAAGCCGTTCTGCTGCAAGCCGAGATCCTCGAACTGACCGCCACCCCGACCGCGCCTGGTCGTGGCGTCGTGGTTGAATCGCGCCTGGACAAGGGCCGTGGCCCAGTGGCCACCATCCTGGTTCAGGACGGTACCCTGCGTCAGGGCGACATGGTCCTGTGCGGTTCCAACTATGGCCGCGTTCGCGCCATGCTCGACGAGAACGGCAAGCCTGTGAAGGAAGCCGGCCCGTCGATCCCGGTCGAGATCCTTGGCCTGGACGGTACCCCGGAAGCCGGTGACGAGCTGTCCGTGGTGGCCGACGAGAAGAAAGCCCGCGAAGTTGCCCTGTTCCGTCAAGGCAAGTACCGCGAGGTCAAGCTGGCCCGTGCTCACGCCGGCAAGCTGGAAAACATCTTCGAGACCATGGGTCAGGAAGAGAAGAAGACCCTCAACATCGTCCTCAAGACCGACGTGCGCGGTTCCCTGGAAGCACTGCAGGGTTCCCTGGGCGGCCTGGGCAACGACGAAGTTCAGGTTCGCGTCATCGGTGGCGGCGTCGGTGGTATCACCGAAAGCGACGCCAACCTGGCGCTGGCTTCGAATGCAGTACTGTTCGGCTTCAACGTGCGTGCCGATGCCGGCGCGCGCAAGATCGTCGAGCAGGAAGGTCTGGATATGCGTTACTACAACGTGATCTACGACATCATCGAAGACGTCAAGAAGGCCCTGACCGGCATGCTCGGCAGCGACGTTCGCGAGAACATCCTGGGTGTCGCCGAAGTGCGTGATGTGTTCCGTTCGCCGAAGTTCGGCGCCATCGCTGGCTGTATGGTCATCGAAGGTACCGTGTACCGCAACCGTCCGATCCGCGTACTGCGCGAAGACGTTGTGATCTTCGAAGGCGAGCTGGAATCGCTGCGTCGCTTCAAGGACGACGCCTCGGAAGTGCGTTCGGGCATGGAGTGCGGTATTGGCGTCAAGAGCTACAACGACGTCAAGGTCGGCGACAAGATCGAAGTCTTCGAGAAAGTCCAGGTTGCTCGTACCCTCTAAGGGCGGGCAGGGCGCCAGCCCCCGCCGCAGGGCGGTGGGCAGCGCCTCAGTAGGTAGCGCCCGGTCAGGCATCAGCCTGACCGGGCGTTTGCCGCTTTAAGTTACAGGTAGCAAGAATGGCCAAAGAATACAGCCGTACCCAACGTATCGGCGATCAGATGCAGCGTGAGCTGGCCGAGCTGATCCGCCGTGAAGTCAAAGACCCGCGCGTCGGCCTGGTGACCATCACCGCCGTCGACGTCAGCCGCGACCTTGGCCACGCCAAGGTGTTCATCACCGTGATGGGCGAAGAAACGCCAGACGCCGTGCAACAGTCGCTCAAGGCCCTGAACAGCGCCGCAAGCTTCCTGCGCCTGCACCTGGGCCGCTCGATGCAGCTGCGCAGCGTGCCGCAGTTGCACTTCCACTTCGATGAAAGTGTCAGCCGTGGTGTTCACCTGTCGGCACTGATCGAACGTGCAGTGGCCGAAGACCGCCTGCACAAGGATGCCGACGAGCCGGACGCCAAGGAGTAAGTGGTGGCCCAGGTCAAACGTATCCGCCGCAACGTCAGCGGCATCATCCTGCTCGACAAGCCGCTGGGCTTCACCTCCAACGCTGCGCTGCAGAAGGTTCGCTGGCTGCTCAATGCCGAGAAGGCCGGCCACACCGGCAGCCTCGACCCGCTGGCCACCGGCGTGCTGCCGCTGTGCTTCGGTGAAGCGACCAAGTTCTCGCAGTACCTGCTCGATTCCGACAAGGGCTACGAGACGGTCATGCAGATGGGGCAGACTACCACCACGGCGGACGCTGAAGGTGAAGTGCTGCAGACCCGCGAAGTAACCGTTGGTCGTGCCGATATCGAAGCCGTTATCCCACGTTTTCGCGGTGAAATCCTTCAAGTACCGCCGATGTACTCGGCGCTCAAGCGCGACGGCCAGCCGCTGTACAAACTGGCGCGTGCAGGAGAGGTAGTGGAGCGCGAGGCGCGTTCTGTTACTATTGGCCGCTTGGAGTTGCTTGAGTGCGAAGGCACCCGTGCACGACTGTCGGTGGGTTGCAGCAAAGGCACCTATATCCGCACCCTGGTGGAGGATATGGGCGAGGCCCTGGGCTGCGGCGCCTATGTCGCCGAGCTGCGCAGGACCCAGGCTGGGCCCTTCGCGCTGGCACAGACGGTTACCCTTGAGGAACTTGAGCAGGCCCATGTCGAAGGTGGCAACGAAGCGCTCGATCGCTTCCTGATGCCGTCCGACAGCGGGCTGCAGGACTGGCCACTGGTGTGCCTGTCCGAGCACAGCGCTTTCTACTGGCTGCATGGCCAGGCGGTGCGTGCGCCGGAGGCACCTCAGTTTGGCATGGTCCGCGTACAGGATCACAATGGCCGCTTCATCGGTATCGGTGAAGTGAGCGAAGACGGGCGCATTGCGCCGCGTCGACTGATTCGGTCGGAATGACCGAAACCACCGGCCCAGGCCTTGGCTGAAACCGGTGGCACCGAGGATGGCTGTCAGTAGGCACGGTCACACCTCATTTTATTAATACAGGGATTTGTCCCTGGCCTATTGGAACCCGTTCGCGGGGTCCGTTTAATCAGGAGAAGCCTCATGGCCCTCAGCGTTGAAGAAAAAGCTCAGATCGTTGCCGAATACCAGCAAGCCGCCGGCGATACCGGTAGCCCGGAAGTGCAGGTTGCTCTGCTGACCGCCAACATCAACAAGCTGCAAGGCCACTTCAAGGCCAACGACAAAGACCACCACTCCCGTCGTGGTCTGATTCGTATGGTTAACCAGCGTCGTAAGCTGCTGGACTACCTGAAGGGCAAAGACACCACTCGTTACAGCGCCCTGATCGGTCGCCTGGGCCTGCGTCGCTAATAGCGGCCTGGTCAGTGGTGTGCATGGCGTGTCGCAAGCTTCGGCTATGCTGCTTCGCAGCATTGTCGTCGGGCACGCCACGCGTATCTTCGAGGTTGGCAGCCTGGCAATGCCGAGCGGTTTTTTCCGCTCGGCGCCAGGCTCCCAACCTCGTGTTGTATCTGGACGGTCAATGGGGCCGATTCCCCGTTCTGCCCAAGAATTCGCAAGAAACCAGTTCCCCCAGAGCCACTGAAAAAGGTAGGAAACCGTGAACCCGGTAATCAAGAAATTCCAGTTCGGTCAATCGACCGTTACTCTCGAAACGGGCCGTATTGCCCGTCAGGCAACCGGCGCCGTGCTGGTTACCGTCGACAACGACGTCACCGTGCTGGTGACCGTGGTCGGTGCCAAGCAGGCAGACCCGGGCAAGGGCTTCTTCCCGCTGTCGGTCCACTATCAGGAAAAAACCTACGCCGCGGGCAAGATCCCAGGTGGCTTCTTCAAGCGTGAAGGCCGTCCTTCCGAGAAAGAGACCCTGACCTCGCGCCTGATCGACCGCCCGATCCGTCCGCTGTTCCCTGAAGGCTTCATGAACGAAGTGCAGGTTGTCTGCACCGTGGTTTCCACCAGCAAGAAGACCGACCCGGACATCGCCGCGATGATCGGTACTTCGGCTGCCCTGGCCATCTCCGGCATTCCGTTCGAAGGCCCGATCGGTGCCGCTCGCGTTGCCTTCCACGAAAGCACCGGCTACCTGCTGAACCCAACCTACGAGCAACTGGCTGCTTCGAGCCTGGACATGGTCGTAGCCGGTACTTCCGACGCCGTACTGATGGTTGAATCGGAAGCCCAAGAGCTGACCGAAGACCAGATGCTGGGCGCCGTGCTGTTCGCCCACGACGAATTCCAGGCTGTTATCCAGGCTGTCAAAGAGCTGGCTGCCGAAGCCGGCAAGCCGACCTGGGACTGGAAACCGGCCGTTGCCAACACCGAGCTGTTCAACGCCATCCGCGCTGAATTCGGCGAAGCCGTTTCCCAGGGCTACACCATCACCGTCAAGGCCGACCGTTATGCGCGCCTGGGCGAGCTGCGCGACCAGGCGGTTGCCAAGTTCTCCGGTGAAGAAGGCCAACCTTCGGCTGGCGAAGTCAAAGACATCTTCGGCGAGATCGAATACCGCACCGTTCGCGAAAACATCGTCAACGGCAAGCCACGTATCGACGGCCGCGACACCAAGACCGTACGCCCGCTGAACATCGAAGTTGGCGTGCTGCCGAAGACCCACGGTTCGGCCCTGTTCACCCGTGGCGAAACCCAGGCCCTGGTCGTTGCGACCCTGGGTACTGCCCGTGACGCCCAGCTGCTGGACACCCTGGAAGGCGAGAAGAAAGACCCGTTCATGCTGCACTACAACTTCCCACCGTTCTCGGTAGGTGAGTGTGGCCGCATGGGCGGTGCTGGCCGTCGCGAAATCGGCCACGGCCGTCTGGCCCGTCGTTCGGTGCAGGCCATGCTGCCAGCGGCCGACGTGTTCCCGTACACCATCCGCGTGGTGTCGGAAATCACCGAATCCAACGGTTCCAGCTCCATGGCTTCGGTTTGTGGTGCTTCCCTGGCCCTGATGGACGCCGGTGTACCGATGAAGGCGCCAGTGGCCGGTATCGCCATGGGCCTGGTCAAGGAAGGCGAGAAGTTCGCCATCCTCACCGACATCCTCGGTGACGAAGACCACCTGGGCGACATGGACTTCAAGGTAGCCGGTACCGCCAAGGGTGTTACCGCGCTGCAGATGGACATCAAGATCAACGGCATCACCGAAGAGATCATGGAAATCGCCCTGGGCCAAGCCCTGGAAGCGCGCCTGAACATCCTCGGCCAGATGAACCAGATCATTGGCGAGTCGCGTACCGAGCTGTCGGCCAACGCCCCGACCATGATCGCGATGAAGATCGACACCGACAAGATCCGTGACGTCATCGGTAAAGGTGGCGCCACCATCCGTGCCATCTGCGAAGAAACCAAGGCTTCGATCGACATCGAAGACGACGGCTCGATCAAGATCTTCGGCGAAACCAAGGAAGCGGCAGATGCTGCCAAGCAGCGCATCCTGGGCATCACCGCCGAGGCCGAGATCGGCAAGATCTACGTCGGCAAGGTCGAGCGCATTGTCGACTTCGGCGCCTTCGTCAATATCCTGCCTGGCAAGGACGGCCTGGTGCACATCTCGATGCTGAGCGATGCTCGCGTCGAGAAAGTCACCGACGTGCTCAAGGAAGGCCAGGAAGTTGAAGTGCTGGTACTGGACGTGGACAACCGCGGCCGTATCAAGCTGTCGATCAAAGACGTTGCCGCGGCCAAGGCCTCGGGCGTCTAAGCGACTGCCAAGCAACAGGAAAAGGGCCCTTCGCAGGGCCCTTTTTTCATGGCCCAAGGGAACCTTTTGTACACTTGCATCTTGCATGCAGGTTTTCTGCGTGGGTTGCAAAATGCACGAACCATGAAACTATGGTGTGTAGCTAAGTCATTGATTTATAAGGAAACAAGCGAAGCGGAAAAGCTGGCACAGCAGATGCAACTACCTTCATACCTGCCGCCAGGACTCACGGCGCAGACCTTTCGAAAAACAGGAGTGACCCACATGAAGAAGTTCGCCATTGCTGCCGCTACTGCTACCGCTCTGACCCTGACCATGGCTAATGCGGCCTTCGCCCAACAGTCCACCCAGGCCCCGATGACGCTGGCGGCCGGTGAGGTGACCAAAGCCAAGGAAGCGACCTCGGACACTTGGATCACTACCAAGGTCAAATCTGACCTGCTGACCGAAAAAGGCATCCCAGGTAGCGACATCAAGGTCGAAACCAACAAAGGTGTCGTATCGCTGTCGTCGACCACTGCCGTGACCGAATCGCAGAAGAAGATGGCCGTTGATATCACCAAGAAAATCAAAGGCGTGAAGGCTGTGTCTGCTGACGGCCTGAAAGCCGAATAAGGAATGTCCCGTCGGCCAAACGGATTTGGCCACCTTTCCCAAAAGCCTCGGCGAACGCCGGGGCTTTTCATTGGTGCGCTCAGTACACCGGGTTGCGGGCGATCACATCGCTTTCGAAGCATTCCTGCTCCAACACCAGCGGCTCGACCAGCGGCCGGCTGTCGCGAAAATGTGCCGTCTGGGTGTGGGCTTCATAGGCGTCGTCATCGCGGTAAATTTCGTAGAGGTAGATGACGTCCGGGTCGAGGCGGTCCTGGGACACATCGAACACCAGGCAACCCGGTTCGGTGGCCACCGAAGCGGCAGCATTGACCTTGATGGCGGTGAGAAAGGCGTCGGCGCAACCGGGCTTGACGCGGGTCTTGATGAACAGGCTATACACAGGGTGATCCTTTTGTTTTACATTCTCACATGAATTGTATACAAAAATGGAGCTTCGCCAATGTCCGAATTGCCTGCCCGCCCTGGCCGCCTCAACGGCTTGCGTCACATTGCCCTGCTGGTGCCGAACCTGGAGGAGTGCGAGCGTTTCTACGTGGATGTCATGGGCATGGAGGTGCTGAGCCGCGCCAATGAAGACCTGGTGTACCTGACCTGCGGTAACGACAACCTGTCGCTCGGGCGTGGGGTAGGGGCGGCGAACGGCTTGCAGACCCTGGACCATTACGGGTTCATCGTCGACAGCGTCGATGAGCTGGAGGCGTGGTACCAGTACTTCAAGGCTCGTGGGGTGACCTTGCTCGACCGGCCGTTCAACCACGGGGATGGGGCGCGCAGCTTCCATTTGCTGGACCCGGCGGGGAACAAGGTGCAGCCGCTGTATCACCCGGCGGTTTCAGGGCAGCGGTTAGTGTAAGCCTGTGGCGGCCTCTTCGCGGGGCAAGCCCGCTCCTACAAAGGTGTGCTGAAATCCTTGTAGGAGCGGGCTTGCCCCGCGAAGAGGCCAGACCTGTTCAACTCAATCACTCAGCATCCAGGTGCATCGGGGTAATCACCCGCCCATCACCCTCAGCCTGCCCCAAGCTGGTATCGATAAAGTAAACCCGATCATCCTCAAGCTTGCCCTTGTCCACCAGGTAATCCTTGATGCTACTGGCCCGCTCTTGCCCCAAGGTGCGCAGCAGCGGTGTGCTCTCGGCCCACGACTTGATCACCGCCTCGCGCAGCTTGACGGTGCGTTCATCGCGGCTCAGTTTCTCCCACTCGGCCGGCGGCTGCTGCTTCAGGCGAGTGCGGTAGATGCCCTCAAGCATCGCCGGCTTGTCACTGTCATCGACCACCAGCATCGAGGCATTGGCCGGCACCTTGTCACCGCGCCGCTGCAGGATCTTGTACCAGGTCGCCTGATACTCGCGCTCCAGGCGCTGTTGGGCAATCAACGGCCCGTCGCTGCTTTGTGCGGCGGTGCCTTCGATTTCCAGGCGCAGCTCCGGGCGTTCCTTGAGCGCCGCGGCAAGCTTGTCCAGGGTCGACTGGGCATCACCGCCAAGCTCGCTGGAGCCTGGCGCGAAAGCGACGGTGCCCAGGTCTTGCGAGCCACCGCCGGCAATCAGCCCGCCGATGAACTTGAACGGTGCCTGGGCTGCGCGCAGCACCAGGTTGCGCAGGGTTTGCCAGACGATTGGCATCACGCTGAATTGCGGGTTATTGAGGTCGCCGGTGACGGGAAGCTCGATGGATATCCTGCCTTCGGTGTCCTTGAGCAGGGCAATGGCCAGGCGAATCGGCAGGTCCACGGCATCCGGGCTGTCTACCTTTTCACCCAGTTGCAATTGCTCGACCACCAGCTTGTTCTCGGCCTTCAATTGGCCATTGGTGATCAGGTAGTGCAGGTCGAGGTTCAGCCGGCCCTTGCGGATGCGGAACCCGGCGAACTTGCCGGAGTAGGGCGTCAGGGTAGTGAGCTCGACGCGCTTGAAACTGGTGGCGATGTCCAGGCTGGCCAGCGGGTTGAACGGGTTCAGTGCACCCTTGATGGTGACCGGTGCATAGCGGTCGACCTTGCCTTTGACATCGACCTTGGCCGGCACGGGCTTGCGGTTGTCGAGGGTGCCGATCTGACCGTTGAGCTGCTGCACGGCGGTGGCGAAGTTCGGGGTGAGGGTCAGGTCGGCGAAGTTGGCCGAGCCGTCGTTGATGTCGATCTGGCCAACGTGGATACCCAGGGGCTTGCTGGCGGCGGCACTGGCCGGTTTGGCCTTGCCAGCGCTGGGCGCGCCTGCCGGTTGTGGGATCAGCAGGTCATCGACGTTGGTGGTGCGGTCTTCGTTGATGATGAAGCGCGCATAGGGTTGGCGCAGGGTCACCTTGTCGATCGACAGGGCATCGCCATGCACGTACGACAGGCCGTCGACGTTTACCTGTTCCCACTTCACGAAGTCCCGGTCCTTGATGGTGTCCAGGGTGTGCAGCTGGTTGACCTGGGCCTTGCCGGTGACGCTGAACGCCAGTGGGTCGACGCGCTTGAGGTCGACCTTGAGGTCACTGGCCAGCATACCGCTGCGCAGCTCCAGGCGGATGAACGGGCTGATGTAGGCCTGGGCCACGCGCAGGTCGATGTCCCGGGTGCTGACATCGAGCCGGGCGGTGATCGGCGCCAGGTTGACTTGGCCTGCGGCCTGCAGCTTGCCCTGCTTGCCCACGCCGGTGTCGAGCTTGAGGGTGAAGGGCGACTGGTTGAGGCTGTCGAAGCCTTGCAGGTCGAGGTTCAGCGGGCCGAGATCCAGGGCCACCGGTTCTTTCTGGCTGCGGTCGGCCAGGTGCACCTGGTAATTGCGCAGTTGCACATCCTTGAGCAGCACCTGCCAGGGTTTGCCCGGTTGCTTGGCGGCCTGCTCTTCAGGCGTGGGCTCGGCTGCGGCCGGCTCGGCCTTTTCCTTCGCCGTGGCCTTGGCCGGTTGCTCCGCGAACAGCTTCTGCCAGTCGAGCTGGCCATCCTTTTCCAGGGCGGCCCAGGTTTCCAGCTGTTCGCTGCGCACCTTGCCGACGGTGACGAGCTGCTTGGCCAGGTCGACGGAGGTTTCGCTCACCTGCAGGCTGGCCAGGCGCACCAGGGGGCGGCCATCGGGGGCCTGGAGGTTGAACGGCGCCACCTTGATCGAGGCATTTTCCAGCAGCAGCTCAGTGCCCTTGGACAGGTTGATCGTGTAGTGGGTGTCGAGGCTCAGGGTGCCCTCTTCCAGCACCAGCGGCAGGGCATCGCGCACATAGGGCCAGAACAGCTTCATCTTGCCGTCGGTGACCTTGAGCGTGCCCTGCGAGGCGACTGGCGACAGGCTCAGGGTGCCGGCCCAGTCGATACGCCCGCCGTTGGGGCCCTGGGCTACCAGGGTCATGTCGGCGTTGTCGTCGGGCAGGGTGCTGAGGTTTTTCAGCTCCAGGTTCATGTCGTCGTAAAGAAATTCGATCGGCTCGCTCGGGCGCTTGTCTTCGATATGCAGGTAGCCGCCGTTGAGCTTGATACTGGCGATGCGCAAGGGGAAGGGCTTGCCAGGCGGCTCGTCGGCCTTGGGCTGGCTGGGCGGCAACTTGAACAGCTGGGTCAGGTTGAGCGTGCCGTCCTTGGCGAACAGCACCTCGTTGCGTGGCTTGTCGAGCTCCACGGCCTGCAGGTGCAGGGCGCCGCTCCACAGGCTGTCGAGCGCCAGGTTGGCGTACAGGCGCTCGAAGCCGACCTGCTCCTTGCCCGGCTCGCCCAGCTGCAGGCCCCACAGTGTCAGCTCCAGGCTGAACGGGTTGAGTTCGATGCGTTGCAGGTGCGCCGGCACGGTGGCGTACTGCGCCAGTTGCTGGTTGGCGATACGCAAGGCGACACCGGGCAGAATGAGGAAGCCAAGCAGGCTGTAGAGGGCCAGCAGGGCCAGCACGGCGCCAAGGGCGCGGATCAATCCTTTGTACATGTGTCGCTTCGTCTGTCTAAGCAGGAATGCTTGGAGTATGGCAGGTTAAATCGGTTCCGCCGGGGCGATCCTACGGCCTTATTCAATGCCCATGCGGCGCTTGGCACGGTGTGCAGAGCCGTCGCGCATGGCCCAGCGCAGCAGCGGCGCAGTGCGTTGCAGGCCCAGGCGCACCAGGCGCCGTTGCAGCGGCCCTTGCTGCAAGCCGAGCATGGCCTGGGCCCAGTCTGGCAGCAGGTCGATGCCGGCCTTGAGCATCAGCTTGCCGACCGGCTCGGCCAGGCGGCTGGGCGCCGGGGCGGCAAGCAGAACGCCGACCACCTCCAGGCTGCGGGCGCTGCACTGCAGTTGCGGGCGCATGCGTTGCAGGTAGTCTTCCACCTGTTGGCACGAGCGCGGCACGTCGCGGGCACCCAGGCGCTCGGCAATCAGGGCGATTTCGGCGTAGTAGGCGTCTTGCTCGGTGCGGCTCATGCTGGGGTTGCGGTAGCGCCGGTGGGCGGCGAGAAAGCTGCTGACCTCGGCCACATGCACCCAGGTCAGCAGGTCGGGGTCACTGGCGGCATAGGGGCGGCCGTCGGGCGCGGTGCCGGTTACCTGCAGGTGAATGGTGCGCACCTTGTCGAGCAACCACTCGGCATCGCGGGTGGAGCCGAACGTGGTGCCGGAGATGAACTGGCTGGTGCGGCGCAAGCGGCCGAGCAGGTCTTCACGGAAGTTCGAGTGGTCCCAGACCCCGGCCAGGGCCAGTGGGTGCAACAACTGCAGCAGCAAGGCGCCGATGCCGCCCACCAGCATGCTCGGGAAGTCGCCATGCACCTGCCAGCTGACGCTGTGCGGCCCGAACAGGCCCGGGTCGCCCTTGGGCGATTCGAGGTCGAGCTGGCCGAGGGCCAGCCCGGTAAGGCTCATGACCTGGGTTTCGATGCGGCGGCGTAGGGCTTCCATGGCGTCCTGCGAATGCGGGCGGCCATGGCAGTGGCCGCGCTATTGATTGAGGCGTTTGTCGATCAACCCCTGCACCACGCTCGGGTCGGCCAGGGTCGAGGTATCGCCCAGGTTGTCCAGCTCGTTGCAGGCGATCTTGCGCAGTATACGCCGCATGATCTTGCCCGAGCGGGTCTTGGGCAAGGCCGGGGCCCATTGGATCAATTCAGGCTTGGCGAAGCTGCCGATTTCCTTGCTGACCAGCGCCAGCAGCTCGGCCTTGAGCGCATCGTCTGGCGTTACCCCGTTCATCGGGGTGACGAAGGCGTACACGCCCTGGCCCTTGAGGTCGTGGGGGTAGCCGACCACGGCCGCCTCGGCCACGCTGTCATGCAGCACCAGGGCGCTTTCCACTTCGGCAGTGCCGATACGGTGGCCGGAGACGTTGATCACATCGTCGATACGGCCGGTGATCCAGTAGTCGCCGTCGGCATCGCGGCGGGCGCCGTCGCCGGTGAAGTAGTAGCCTGGCATGGGCTTGAAGTAGGTGTCGACCATGCGCGCGTGGTCGCCGTAGACGCTGCGGATCTGCCCGGGCCAGCTGGCCTTGATGACCAGCAGGCCGGCACCGGGGCCGTCGATCGGCTTGCCCTTTTCGTCCAGCAGCACCGGTTGCACGCCGAACATCGGCTGGGTGGCGCAACCGGGTTTGAGCCTGTCGGCGCCGGGCAGGGGGGTGAGCATGATGCCGCCGGTTTCGGTCTGCCACCAGGTGTCGATGATGGGGCAGCGCTTCTGCCCGACTTCCTCGAAATACCATTCCCAGGCTTCCGGGTTGATGGGTTCGCCAACACTGCCGAGCAGGCGCAGGCTCTTGCGTGAGGTGCCCTGCAGGGGCCCGCTGCCCTCGCGCATGAGGGCGCGCAGGGCCGTGGGGGCGGTGTAGAAGATGTTCACCTGGTGCTTGTCGATCACCTGCCAGAAGCGCGAGGTGTCGGGGTAGTTGGGCACGCCTTCGAACATCAGCGAAACCGCGCCGTTGGCCAGCGGACCATAGACGATATAGCTGTGGCCGGTGACCCAGCCGACGTCGGCGGTGCACCAGAACACCTCGCCGTCACGGTAGTCGAACACCACCTTGAAGGTCATGGCCGCCTGCAACAGGTAGCCGCCGGTGGTGTGCAGCACGCCCTTGGGTTTGCCGGTGCTGCCGGAGGTGTAGAGGATGAACAGCGGGGCTTCGGCGTCCATCGGCTCGGGCGGGCAGTCGTCGCCGGCCTGTTCGGTGGCGGCGTGGTACCACAGGTCGCGGCCCTCGCTCCAGGGCACATCGGCACCGGTGCGGCGCACCACGAACACGCTGCTGACGGCCGGGCAACTGGCCAGGGCCTTGTCGACGTTAAGCTTGAGCGGTACGCGCTTGCCACCACGCACGCCTTCATCGGCGGTGATCAGCGTGCGGCAGTCGGCGTCGAGAATGCGGTCGCGCAGGGCATCGGGGGAGAAGCCACCGAACACCACCGAATGCACGGCGCCGATGCGGGTGCAGGCAAGCATGGCGTAGGCGGCTTCGGGAATCATCGGCATGTAGATGCACACCCGGTCGCCTTTTTTCACGCCGCGCGCCTTCAGCGCATTGGCCAGGCGGCAGACTTCGCGGTGCAGTTCTCGGTAGCTGATGGCTTTCGAGTCGTTGGGGTCGTCGCCTTCCCAGAGCAGGGCGGTTTGTTCACCGCGCTGGGCCAGGTGGCGGTCGATGCAGTTGTAGCTGACGTTCAGCTGGGCGCCATCGAACCAGCGCGCGCTGCCGGTGTTCAGGTCGCATTGCTGGACGCTGGACCAGGGTTTGATCCAGTCCAGGCGCTTGGCCTGTTCGGCCCAGAAGGCATCGGGGTCGTCGACCGACTGGCGGTAGAGGCGGCGGTAGTCGTCGGTGGAGAGGGTGGCGGACTGGCTCACGGCCAGGGCTTGGGGGTACTGCTTGAGATCGAACATGGCGGGTGGTCCTGCTCTTGTGAGGGGCGAGGGACAGCAGCGGCTATTCGATGGACAGTGTAGCTGGGGGGCGTGTTCCGTCAGTGCCGGCCCTTTCGCGGGGCAAGCCCGCTCCTACAGGGCACGTGTACCACCTGTAGGAGCGGGCTTGCCCCGCGAAGAGGCCGGCACAGGAGTCAGATCACCCGCGATGACGACCTCGGAAGTAGTTGATCAAGCCCTGGGTAGAGCCGTCTTCGGCGCTGTCTTCCAGGCTGCCGACCAGGCGCTGGTAAACACCTTTGCCCAGTTCCTTGCCCAGCTCCACGCCCCACTGGTCGAAGGCGTTGATGCCCCAGATCACGCTCTGCACGAACACCTTGTGCTCGTACATGGCGACCAGCGCGCCGAGGCGGCGTGGGCTGATGCGCTCGACCACCAGGGTGTTGCTCGGGCGGTTGCCGGGAATCACCTTGTGCGGGGCGAGCTTTTCGATGTCCGCCTCGTTCAGGCCTTTCTGGCGCAGCTCTGCCTCGGCTTCCTCGCGGGTCTTGCCCAGCATCAGTGCCTGGCTTTGCGACAGGCAGTTGGCGTACAGCCACTGGTGGTGGTCGGCAACCGGGTTGAAGCTCACCACTGGCACGATGAAGTCGGCCGGAATCAGTTGGGTGCCCTGGTGCAGCAACTGGTGGTAGGCGTGTTGGCCGTTGCAGCCGACGCCGCCCCAGATCACCGGGCCGGTTTCGGTTTTCACCGGGGTGCCGTCCTGCAGCACGCTCTTGCCGTTGGACTCCATGTCCAGCTGCTGCAGGTGCTTGGTGATGTTGCGCAGGTAGTGGTCGTACGGCAGGATCGCGTGGCTGCTGGCGCCCCAGAAATTGCCATACCACACGCCCAGCAGGGCCAGCAGCACCGGCATGTTCTTGTCGAACGGCGCAGTCTGGAAATGCTGGTCCATGGTGTAGGCACCAGACAGCAGTTCCTTGAAGTTGGCGGTGCCGATGGCCAGGGCAATCGGCAGGCCGATGGCCGACCACAGCGAATAGCGCCCACCCACCCAGTCCCACATCGGGAAGATGTTCTCTTCACGGATGCCAAAGGCCACGGCGGCGGCCTTGTTGCTGGACACGGCGATGAAGTGGCGATACAGCTCGGCTTCCGAACCGCCCTGGGCCAGGTACCAGGTACGCGCGGCCATGGCGTTCTTCAGGGTTTCGAGGGTGTTGAACGATTTCGACGAAACGATGAACAGGGTGGTTTCGGCGCGCAGGTTGGCCGACAGCTCATGGAATTCGCTGCCGTCGATATTGGCCAGGTAGTGGCAGCGCACGCCACGCTGGGCGTAGGGCAGCAGGGCTTCGGACACAAGCTCCGGGCCAAGGAACGAGCCGCCGATGCCGATGTTGACCACGTCGGTGATCGGCTTTTCGCTGTAGCCGCGCCACAGGCCGTCATGGATGCGGCCGACCAGTTCGGTGATCTGGTTCAGCACTTTGTGCACGTCGGGCATCACGTTGACGCCGTTGACGCTGAGCTTGTCGCCTACCGGGCGGCGCAGGGCGGTGTGCAACACCGGGCGGCCTTCGGAGGCGTTGATGATCTCGCCGTTGAACATCGACTGGATGGCGTCCTGCAGGCCGACCTGGTCAGCCAGGTTCACCAGCAGGTCACGGGTTTCATCGGTGATCAGGTTTTTCGAGTAGTCCAGGAACAGCCCGCAGCTGCTCAGGGAGAACTGCTCGAAGCGCTTGGCGTCGGCGGCAAAGGCTTCGCGCATGCTGAAGCCTTGCATGGCGTCGCGGTGTTTCTGCAGTGCCTGCCAGGCAGGCAGGGCCGTAACATCGTGGGGGGTGCGGTAATACGCCATTGCGCGGAATTCCTTGCTGTAGCGCAGCGATAACGGCTGCGTGGTGTGCCTTGGACAGGGCAGTCATTGCCGGGTTCAAGCTGGCACCATTATAGGCAAAGGCCGTGCGCAGGGAATGGGATTTTGGGGGCGGGTAGCCCCCACTCACGCTGCGACAATTCCTGTGTAGGAGCGGGCTTGCCCCGCGAATGGGCTGCAAAGCAGCCCCAGGCCATCACGCGGTCTTCTCGCCCACATGCAAGTAAAGGTTATCAATCAGCCGCGTGTTACCCAGGTAAGCCGCCACCAGTATCACCAGGTCGCGGTCGCCAAACGCCGCCGGGCGCAGGCTCAGCGCATGGCGCACTTCCAGGTAGTCAGGCCGCAGCCCTGCAGCTTCCAGCTGCGCCTTGCCTTCTTCGACCAGCGCAGCGAAATCCACCTGGCCACGGCCAATGGCTTCACCCAGTTGTTTCAGCGTGCGATACACCACAGGCGCCGTGGCACGCTGTTCCGGCGTCAGGTAGCCGTTGCGCGACGACAGCGCCAGGCCGTCTTCAGCCCGTACGGTCGGCTCGCCAATGATCTGGATCGGCATGTTCAGGTCGCGCACCATGGCGCGGATCACCGCCAGCTGCTGGTAGTCCTTTTCACCGAACACGGCCAGGTCCGGCTGAACCATGTTGAACAGCTTGCTGACCACCGTCGCCACGCCTTCGAAATGCCCCGGGCGGCTAGCCCCGCACAGGCCTTCGGACAGCGCGGGCACGCTGACGCGGGTTTGCACGGCCATGCCGTCGGGGTACATCTCTTCGACCGTGGGGGCGAACAGCAAATGGCAGCCGGCATCGAGCAGGCGCTGTTGGTCGGCGGCCAGGGTACGCGGGTACTTGTCGAGGTCTTCGTTGGCGCCAAACTGCAGCGGGTTGACGAAGATGCTGGCCACCACGAAATCGGCACGCTGGGCGGCCTTGGTCACCAGTGCGGCGTGGCCGCTGTGCAGGTTGCCCATGGTCGGCACAAAGGCGATACGCTTGCCTTCACCACGGGCGCGAGCGACGGCGGCGCGCAGTTCGCGGACGGTCTTGACTGTGTTCATGCACTGAATCCGTGTTCACTGGCGGGGAAGGTGACGTCCTTGACGGCCTGCACATAGGCCGCCAGGGCGCTCTGGATGTCGGGCTGGCCGGCCATGAAGTTCTTCACGAACTTCGGTACCCGCCCGCTCAACGACAGCCCCAGCATGTCATGCAGGACCAGCACTTGGCCGTCGGTAGCGCTTCCCGCGCCGATGCCGATGACCGGAATGCCGACGGCCTGGGAAATTTCCGCCGCCAGCTCGCTGGGCACGCATTCGAGCAGCAGCATGGCCGCACCGGCCTGCTCCAGGGCAATGGCGTCGGCGCGCATCTGCCGCGCCTGGGCTTCCTGGCGGCCCTGAACCTTGTAGCCACCAAGTACATTGACGGTCTGCGGGGTCAGGCCCATGTGCGCGCACACCGGCACGCCGCGCTCGGCCAGCAGGCGGATGGTATCGGCCAGCCAGGCGGCGCCTTCGAGTTTGATCATGTGCGCGCCGGCCTGCATCAGCGTGGCGCAGTTGGCGAAGGCCTGCTCGGGCGTGGCATGGGCCATGAAGGGCAGGTCGGCGAGAATCAGCGCACCGTCGTTGCCGCGTTTCACGCAGGCGGTGTGGTAGGCCATTTCGGCGGTGGTAACGGGCAGCGTGCTGTCGTGGCCCTGCAGGACCATTCCCAGGGAATCGCCCACCAACAACACTTCGACGCCCGCCTGGCTGGCGGCCTTGGCAAAGGTCGCGTCGTAGCAGGTCAGCATGGTGATCTTTTCACCCTTGGCCTTGAGGCCGTGCAGGGTGGTCAGGGTTACTTCAGGCATGTAGGAAATTCCTCGTTCAGGCGCTGTGAAAAACGACTGCAGAACAACGCGTGTAGTCATCTTCCGGAGCGGCACATCATCGCGCGTGATGTTCGGGCACAGGTCCGTCCGGGCCTAAATACGGGTATGAGGCACTTTGGTGCCACACGGGACGCCTATAGTCGTGAGCGAGGTGGGGGAAGTCAATGACCCTGTTACCGCATTGTTACTAACAGGGTGTTACTGGCGTTACCGTTCGCCAGGGGGTGGCGCAAACGCCCGTTTTACAGGCGTTCCAGGCCGACGAATGGGCAGGCTTGGAGCAGGGCGGCGAGGGCGCGGCCATCGGCCAGGCGGAAATCTTCGCTCACCAGCTCGGCCAGCGGGTACAGCACGAAGGGGCGGGCGTGCATGTGGTAGTGCGGCACTTGCAGGCGTGGCACATCGATGACCTGGTCGCCGAACAGCAGGATATCCAGGTCCAGGGTGCGTGGGCCCCAGCGTTCCTTGCGCACACGGCCTTGGTCGTTCTCGATGGCCTGCAGCGCGTCGAGCAGTTCCAGTGGTGCCAGGGCGGTGTCCAGCGCAGCAACGGCGTTGGTGTAGCGCGGCTGGCCGGGCAGCAGCGAGTCGCTGGTATAGAGGGCCGAAGCCCCCGCCAGGCGGCTGCCTGCAATCTGGTCAAGGGCTTGCAGGGCGCTGCGCAGCTGCTCTGCAGGGGCGTCCAGGTTGCTGCCCAGGCCGATGAAGGCGCGGGTGGTCACTCGAACGCCTCGTCACCGCCGCTGCGTTTGCGCTTGCTACCGCTGCGTTTGCGTTTGCGCGGGCCAGCACCGGTGCCTTCGTCGCGGCTGCCGAGTTCGCGAATCATCTCGCGGCGCTCGCTGTCGTTGGCGTCCTGGTAATCGGTCCACCACTGGCCGAGGTCGTCGGTTTCCTCGCCTGCGCTTTCGCGCAGCAGCAGGAAGTCGTAACCGGCGCGGAAGCGTGGGTTGTCCAGCAGCAGGTCGGCGCGCTTGCCGCTGCGCCGTGGCAGGCGCTCCTGCATGTCCCAGATCTCGCGGATCGGCAGGGTGAAGCGCTTGGGAATGGCGATGCGCGCGCACTGCTCGGCGATCAGGTCGTGGGCCGCCCCGTTCATGGCCGGAATCGGCGGCACGCCTTGGTTCTGCAGGTGCAGCACACGGCCTGGCAAGGCTGGCCACAGCAGGGCGGCGAACAGGAAGGCCGGCGTTACCGGCTTGCCCTGCTTGACGCGCAGGTCGGTGTTGTTCAACGCCTGGCTGATCAGGGTGTGGGTGTAGGTCGGGCGCTCTTCCAGGGCACGGGCACTGGCCGGGAACAGCGGCTCGAACAGCTCCAGGTCAACCAGCATTTCGAAGGCGATGGCACCTTGGCCGGAGAGGAATAGCTTGAGGCATTCCTCGAACAGGCGCGCTGGCGGAATCTCGCGCAGCAGCGGGGCCAATTCGCGAATCGGCTGGAAGGTGTGCTTTTCGATGCCGAAGTCCAGCTTGGCGGCGAAACGCACTGCGCGCAGCATGCGCACCGGGTCTTCCTGGTAGCGGTGGGTCGGGTCGCCGATCAGCCGCAGCAGGCGGTTGCGCACGTCGTGCACGCCGTTGGCGTAATCGAGGATGCGCTCGCTGACCGGGTCGTAGTACAGGGCGTTGATGGTGAAGTCGCGGCGTTGCGCGTCTTCTTCCAGGGTGCCGTATACGTTGTCCCGCAGGATGCGGCCACTGGCGTTGTGCGACGAACGGTGGCTGTCGCCCTGGTCCTCTTCCGAGTGATGGGCGCGGAAGGTGGCGACCTCGATGATCTCACGGCCGAAATGCACGTGGACCAGCTTGAAGCGCCGGCCGATGATGCGCGCATTGCGGAACTCGGCGCGAACCTGTTCGGGAGTGGCGCTGGTGGCGACGTCGAAGTCCTTGGGCGAGATGCCCAGCATCAGGTCGCGGACACAGCCACCGACCAGGTATGCCTGGTAGCCCGCACTCTGCAGGCGCTCGACGATGTTCACCGCGTGGCGGCTGAACTGGTGGCGCTGCAGCGAGTGTTGGCTCTTGTTGATCACCTCAGGCGTGGTGCGCCGGTGGTGCTGGCCCGGTACGGGTGGGCGGAAAGACTGGAACAGCTTCTTCAGCATGGGATGCACTGTTTGAAGGAATGATCGGCCAAGAATAGGAGAATGGCCGCATGATGGGCGGGGATTCTAGCATTTACTCAGGGAATGGTGTAGGCGTTGGCAGGAAGGCCTGCTGGAAGGGGAGAAACGACAAGGGGAGCCTAAGCTCCCCAAGAAGTCGTTGCGTGCTCTTATTGTTTTTTTACTGGGCTTTTTGTTTTTGTTGAGCGCCCTGCCCACAAATCTCGAAGCTTGTGGACGACCCCCTAATCCAGGGGTCAAGAGCAAACGGATTGCTTTGGCCGCTGATGTCACGTTGATCAATCGATCCAACCAGTTCAGGCGCTGCTTTTTAGTGCAGTTTTTGTTGTTCTCTGCCTGGTCGTGGGGCAAGCCCCAAACACGCATCCTCTCCAAAAGAATCAGTTAGCTGCGCCTCCGCCGTCTTGTTTTTATTGTGCGTGAGCCGTTTCGTCTTGTTCTTATTCTGAGTTGCAGTGCTTGTTATTGTTCTTGTACCAAAGATATAGCAGGTGCCGTGCCAACTTTTGAAAATCCAATGAAATCAAGGGTTTGATGAAAATTGGCGGTGGGCGGGCGGCTGGAAATGTAGAAATTTCGTTACCGTATGCCTCGGGGACTGTTACGCCGGAAAGGTTGGGTAACAGATTTGTGCGGGAGGTGGTGTGTTACCGGGGTGTCCGCCTTGAGGGGGACTGTGGCTGTGAGATCGAGCGCCGCGCGGGCGGCGCTCGATCTCACAGGCGATAAAAAAACCTAGCCGAACTCAGTTGTCGCTGGTGGCATTGCTCTTGCGCCGCGGAATGCCCAGGCGCTGACGGCGTTCCCACAGGCATTTGCGGCTGACCCCAAGCTTGCGCGCCAGCTCGGTTTCGGTCATGTGGTCCTGGTGTTCGAGCACGAAATGCTGGAAGTAGTCTTCCAGCGACAGGTCCTCGGTCGGCTCGTGGCTGGCGCTGTTGGCACTGGCACTGGCGGCCAGGGCGTGGTCGAGGATTTCGTCCTCTTCCAGGTCGCTCAGCTCGATGTCGATGCCCAGCAGGTCGGCCGATATTTCCGCGCTCTCGCTGAGAATCACCGCACGCTCCACGGCGTTCTCCAGTTCACGCACGTTACCCGGCCAGCTGTAGTGACGAATGGCCTGCTCGGCCTCGGCCGAGAAATGCAGGTCGTCACGGCCGATGCGCGCACGCTGGCGGGCAAGGAAGGCAGCGGCAATTTCATTGACGTCGCTGCCACGCTCGCGCAGGGCCGGCAACTTCAAGGCAATCACGTGCAGGCGGTAGTACAAGTCTTCGCGGAACTGCCCGGCCTTGGCCAGGTTTTTCAGGTCGCGGTGGGTGGCGGCGATCAGGCGTACGTCCACCTTTTGCGACTGCACCGAGCCCACCCGGCGGATTTCGCCTTCCTGCAGCACGCGCAGCAGCCGGGCCTGGGCTTCCAGTGGCAGCTCGCCGATTTCGTCGAGGAACAGCGTGCCGCCGTCGGCAGCTTCCACCAGGCCGGCACGGCCAGCGCTGGCGCCGGTGAAGGCGCCTTTTTCGTGGCCGAACAGTTCCGACTCGATCAGGGTTTCCGGAATGGCCGCGCAGTTCACCGAAATCATCGGCGCCTTGGCCCGGCGCGACAGGTTATGCAGCGCCCGCGCAACCAGCTCTTTACCGGTGCCCGACTCGCCCTGGATCAACACGTTGGAGTCGGTTGGGGCAACCTTGCGGATCTTGCTGTACATGTCCTGCATCGGCGGGCATGAGCCGATGATACCGATTTCGCCGTTGGCGGCAGGGCTGGCCTTGTCGGCGGTTGCGGCCTTGCCGCTGCTGCGCGGTTCGGCGGCAGGGGTGGGCGCTGCGGCCGGCGCGTTCTGCCGGTCACGCAGGATGCGCGCCACGGCCTGGAGCATCTCGTCGTGGTCGAATGGCTTGGCGATGTAGTCCACCGCGCCCATCTTCATCGAGTCCACCGCCGAGCGCAGGCTGGCGTAGCTGGTCATGATCAGCACCGGGGTGCCCTGGCCAAGCTTGATCAGCTCGGTACCCGGGGCGCCCGGCAGGCGCAGGTCACTGACGATCAGGTCGAAGGTGGCAATGCTGAAGCGTTCCTGGGCTTCCTGCACCGAGCCGGCTTCGCTGACCTGGTACTGGTTCCGCTCAAGCAGGCGGCGCAAGGCCGAGCGGATGATGGTTTCGTCTTCGACGATCAGAATGTGAGGCATTGATTCAATTCTCTCGACGGTCTCGAATTTCAGGGGACGTCGCTACGACATGCCGGGGCAGGGTCACGCGGATCCGTGTGCCACGTTGCCGTTCGATGTCGGCCGGGCTGTCGATGGTGATTTGCCCATAATGCTCTTCCACGATGGAATAGACCAGAGCGAGCCCCAGTCCGGTTCCCTCGCCTGGGTCCTTGGTGGTGAAGAACGGTTCGAACAGGCGGTCCATGATGTTTTTCGGGATCCCGCTGCCTTCGTCCTCGACGATCAGGTCCACGGTGTGTTCGAACACCGAGCTGCGCACCCGCACGGCGCTGCCCGCAGGCGATGCATCGCGGGCGTTGGACAGCAGGTTGATGAGCACCTGGGCCAGGCGCTGCGGGTCCCCTTCGACCCAGTGGTCCGGGTCGCAGAGGTTGAAGAACTGCACTTCGAAGTTGCGCCGGTTCAAGGCCAGCAGGCCAATGGCATCCTGCGCCACCTCGGCCAGGCACACCGGCTCCTCGCTGTTCTGGTGGCTGCCGCCGGCATGGGCGAAGCTCATCAGCGACTGCACGATGCGCGACACGCGCTTGGTTTGTTCGAGGATCTGGCTCGACAGCTCGATGATCTCGCCGTCGCCCTCGCGTTCCTCGCGCAGGTTCTGCGCAAGGCAGGCAATGCCGGTGATCGGGTTGCCGATCTCATGGGCCACCCCGGCGGCCAGGCGGCCAATGCTGGCCAGGCGCTCGGAGTGCACCAGCTTGTCTTCCAGGGCCTGGGTTTCGGTAAGGTCTTCGACCAGCAGCACCAGGCCGCTGTTACCGGGGGCCAGGGGCTCGTCGATGGCCGCCTTGTGCAGGTTCAGCCAGCGCGGCTGGCCGTCCAGCGCCAGGCGCTGCTTGTGCAAGTGCTCGTCGGGCACGTTGATGAAGCCTTGCAGCAGGGCGCGCCAGGGCTCGGCGATGGTGACCAGGCGTGAGCCGACCACATGCTTGGCGGCAATGCCGGTCAGCTCCTCCATGGCCTTGTTCCACATCAGGATCTCCTGGTCCTTGGCCAGCGAGCACACGCCCATCGGCAACTCCTGCAGGGTTTGCCGGTGGTAGCGGCGCAGGGCGTCGAGTTCGGCGGCCAGGCCGGTCAGGCGCGAGTGGTAGTCTTCCAGGCGGCTTTCGATGAAGTGGATGTCCTCGGTCACGTAGTTCTCGTTACCGGACTTGTACGGCAGGAACGTCTCGACCATGTCCTGGGCCACGCTTGGCCCCATCAGGCCGGAAAGGTTGGCCTCGATGCGGTCGCGCAGGCGGCGCAGGGCGTAGGGGCGGCGCTCGTCGAACGGCAGGTAGAGGTCGCGCAGGGCCTGCTCGACTTCCTTCTGCGCCGCCTTGGCGCCCAGTGGCTTGGCCAGCTGGGTGGCGAACTCCTGCGGCGAGGCGGCATGCAGTTCGCGCCGTTGCGGGCGGCGCACGTTGTCCACGGCGCAGGCTTCGGCAGCACTGACTTCCTCGGTACTGGCGTTGGTGAACAGCGAGATCAGGGTGAACAGCAGCACGTTGGCAGCCAGCGAGGCGATCGCTGCCATGTGCCAGCTGGTGTCGTCCAGCACGTAGATCATGTCCAGCAGGGGTATGTAGAAGCCCTGCAGGTTGCCCAGCAGCGGCAACAGCATGGTGACGAACCACACCAGGGTGCCGGCCAGCAGCCCGGCAATGAAGCCGCGGCGGTTGGCGGTGGGCCAGTACAGCACCGACAGCACGCCCGGCAGGAACTGCAAGGTGGCGACGAAGGCGACGATGCCCAGGTTGGCCAGGCTCTGGTGGTTGTTCTGGGTCAGGTAGAAGACGAACCCGGCAGTGATGATGGCGACGATCAGCGCCCGGCGGGTCCATTTCAGCCAGCGGTAGATGTTGCCTTCGGCCGGCGGCTGGTACAGCGGCAGCACCAGGTGGTTCAGGGCCATGCCGGACAACGCCAGGGTGGTGACGATGATCAGCCCGCTGGCCGAGGCCAGCCCGCCGACATAGGCCAGCAAGGTCAGGGCCTGATTGTTGGCGGCGATGCCCAGGCCCAGGGTGAAGTATTCAGGGTTGGTGCTGGCGCCCAGGCGCAGGCCCGCCCACAGCACCAGGGGCACGGCCAGGCTCATCAGCAGCAGGAACAACGGCAGGCCCCAGCTGGCGCTGACCAGCGAGCGCGGGTTGAGGTTTTCGGTGAAGGCCATGTGGTACATGTGCGGCATGACGATGGCCGAGGCGAAGAACACCAGCAGCAGGGTGCGCCATGGGCCTTCCTGCAGCGGCGTGTGCAGCGCGGCCAGGGCGGTTTGGTTCTGCAGCAGCCACACCTCCAGCTCGTGCGGGCCGCCGAACACGCCGTACAGCGCGTACAGGCCGATACCACCCAGGGCCAGCAGCTTGATGACCGACTCGAAGGCAATGGCGAACACCAGGCCTTCGTGTTTCTCACGGGTGGCGATATGGCGCGAGCCGAAGAAGATGGTGAACAGGATGATCAGCGTGCAGAAGGCGAACGCCACCCGGGCCTTGACCGGCTCGCCGGTGAGAATGCTGATGGAGTCGGCCACCGCCTGGATCTGCAACGCCAGCAGGGGCAGCACGCCTATCAGCATGATCACCGTGGTCAGCGCGCCGGCCCAGGTGCTGCGAAAGCGGAACGCCAACAGGTCGGCCAGCGATGACAGCTGGTAGGTGCGGGTGATTTTCAGGATCGGGTAGAGCAGCACCGGGGCCAGCAGGAACGCACCGGACACGCCCAGGTAACAGGCGAGGAAGCCGTAGCCATACTGGTAGGCCAGGCCCACCGAGCCGTAGAAGGCCCAGGCGCTGGCGTACACGCCCAGCGACAGGGTGTAGGTCAGCGGGTGGCGAATCACTGCGCGCGGGATCAGCCCGCGTTCGCTGACCCAGGCCACGCCGAACAGCACCATCAGGTACGCGGCGCTGATCAGGATCATCTGGGTCAGGCTAAAGCTCATCGGCATCTCGTTGGCTCTGCAGGATGAAGGTGACGACGATCAGGATCAGCCAGAGCAGGTAGGGGCGGTACCAGGCTCCGGTCGGCTCGATCCACCAGTCCATGATGGCCGGGGAGAACAGGTAGATCCCCACGACCAGAAGCAGGACCAAACGATAGATGTACATGCTGGCCTCGATGGTTGGGCGCTGCGGGCTTGGACTTATTATTGGCGCAAATGGCGGGGGGGATGCTAGCGGGAATCGGTGGGGTTCGCCAAGGGTTTGAAATTATTGGGCTTTTGGATTGTGGTGGCTGTTATGCAGGGAACCCTGTAGGAGCGGGCTTGACCCGCGAACACCGGCGAAGCCGGTGCCATGCACTGCGGCGCTTGTTTCGCGGGGCAAGCCCGCTCCTACAGGGCGCCGGCAAGCCGTCAGTACAAGTCCGCCTCCGGCACCGTCCCCCGCCGGGCAATCGCTTCCGGCCGCCATTGCTTGCGGGCCTCGGCCAGCACCTGGGCGGGCGTGGCCAGCAACCACTCAGGTTCGGTCGCCTGCCCCAAGGCCCGCAACGCGCGCAGCAACAATGGCGTCGCATGCTCGGCCTGCAGCGGTGGCGAACGGTACGACTTACCCAGCTTGTGCCCATCAGGCTGCACGATCAGCGGTATGTGCAGGTAGCGCGGCTGCGAGAACCCCAGCAACTCCTGCAGGTACAGCTGGCGCGGGGTGTTGTCGAGCAGGTCGGCCCCACGCACGATGTCGGTGACGCCCTGCCAGGCATCATCCAGCACTACCGCCAGCTGGTAGGCATACAACCCGTCACGGCGCTGGATCACGAAATCCCCCACCTCACGCCCCAGGTGCTGCTGGAACTCGCCCTGCACCCGGTCATTGAAGCGGTACAACAGCTCCGGCACCCGCAGGCGGATCGCCGCCCCTTCGCGGGCATGCCCGGCGTTGCGGCAAAAGCCCGGGTAGATGCCGTTGTAGCCTTCCAGCTGCTTGCGCGAGCAGGTGCAGGCATAGGCCAGGCCCTGGCTGAACAAGCGGTCGACCACGGCGGCATAGGCGTCGTGGCGCTGGCTCTGGAACACCACCTCGCCATCCCAGTGCAGCCCATAGCGCTCCAGGGTTTGCAGGATGGCGTCTCGGGCCCCGGGCATTTCCCGCGGCGGGTCGGTGTCTTCCATGCGCAGCAGCCAGTGGCCATCGACGGCGCGGGCATCGAGCCAGGAGGCGAGGGCGGCGACCAGCGAGCCGAAGTGCAGGAAGCCGCTGGGGGTGGGGGCGAAGCGTCCGATGTAACGGGAGTCTTTCATGGCGTTGCCGGGCGTATAAATGAAACGGGGCGCAAGATGCGCCCCGTTCGGATGGGATAAGGGTCAGCCTTTGCCGACGGTCTTTTCCTTTTTCTCGGCGATTTCCTTGCAGTCGAAGCACAGGTCGGCGGTCGGGCGGGCTTCCAGGCGGCGCAGGCCGATCTCGATGCCGCAGGACTCGCACCAGCCGTACTCGTCGGCCTTGATCTTGTCGAGGGTCTTGTCGATTTTCTTGATCAGCTTGCGCTCGCGGTCGCGGTTACGCAGCTCAAGGGCGAATTCTTCTTCCTGGCTGGCACGGTCAGCCGGGTCGGGGAAGTTGGCTGCCTCGTCCTTCATGTGGTCCACGGTACGATCCACACTGACCATCAGCTCGCCTTTCCAGGCATTGAGGAGCTTGGTGAAGTGCTTCTTCATGGGCTCGCCCATGTACTCCTCACCCTTGGTCTCTACGTAGGGTTCGACACCGTACATGGTCGTCTGGACTTTTTGCTTTTCTACGGTGGACATGAATAGACCGCCTCTCACTCATCTGATCCAATGCGCAGGCTGCTCCATCTCCGGCACCCGCCGGCCCTGCGACTGCGAGCCGCCGAACTTACCAGATAGATCGGGGGTGCGCTACCCCGCCCGATCCTAGCTGTTGACAGCGCCGCGCGGCGCACGTTCGATGCCGTGCGCAGGTAGAATCAACAGTTTAGACCCAATTGAGAGAAGGTCATGGCCCACCCCTACAGTGCGCGCAGCCGCGCCATCGAACCCTTCCATGTCATGGCGCTGCTGGCGCGGGCCAACGAGCTGCAGGCGGCCGGGCACGACGTGATCCACCTGGAAATCGGCGAGCCGGACTTCACCACCGCCGCGCCCATCGTCGCCGCCGGCCAGGCCGCGCTGGCGGCGGGCCACACCCGCTACACCGCCGCCCGTGGCCTGCCGGCGCTGCGCGAAGCCATCGCCGGCTTCTATGGCCAGCGCTACGGGCTGGCCGTCGACCCCGAGCGTATCCTCATCACCCCCGGTGGCTCGGGCGCGCTGCTGCTCGCCAGCAGCCTGCTGGTGGACCCCGGCAAGCACTGGCTGCTGGCCGACCCGGGCTACCCGTGCAACCGGCACTTCCTGCGCCTGGTGGAAGGCGGCGCGCAACTGGTGCCGGTGGGGCCGGAGGTCAACTACCAGCTGACCGCCGAGCTGGTGGGGCGCCATTGGGACAACGACACGGTGGGCGCGCTGGTGGCCTCGCCGGCCAACCCTACCGGTACGGTGCTGGGCCGCGATGCCCTGGCCAGCCTGTCCCAGGCCACCCGTGAGCGCCACGGCCACCTGGTGGTGGACGAGATCTACCACGGCCTGACCTACGGCATGGACGCGCCAAGCGTGCTGGAAGTGGACGATGGGGCCTTCGTCCTCAATAGTTTTTCCAAGTATTTCGGCATGACCGGCTGGCGCCTTGGCTGGCTGGTGGCGCCACCGGATGCCGTGGCTGACCTGGAGAAGCTGGCGCAGAACCTTTACATCAGTGCCCCAAGCATGGCCCAGCATGCTGCGCTGGCCTGCTTCGAGCCTGAAACCCTGGCGATCTTCGAGGAGCGCCGTGGCGAATTTGCCCGCCGTCGCGACTACCTGTTGCCAGCGCTGCGCGAGCTGGGCTTCAAGATTGCCGTCGAGCCCCAGGGCGCGTTCTACCTGTATGCCGACATCAGCGCCTTTGGCGGCGATGCCTTCGCGTTCTGCCAGCACTTCCTGGAAACCGAGCACCTGGCGTTCACCCCAGGCCTGGATTTTGGCCGCCACCTGGCCGGCCATCATGTGCGCTTTGCCTACACCCAGAGCCTGCCGCGCCTGGAGCAGGCGGTGGAACGCATCGCCCGTGGCCTGCGCAGCTGGCAGGGGTAGGGCATGCACTTTCCATTGCTCGAACAAGGGCGCCTGCTGCGCCGCTACAAGCGTTTTCTGGCCGACATCGAGCTGGCCAGCGGCGAGCAGCTGACCATCCACTGCCCCAACACCGGCTCGATGCTCAACTGCATGCGCGAAGGCGGGCAGGTATGGTTCAGCCGCTCCAACGACCCCAAGCGCAAGTTGCCCGGCACCTGGGAAATCAGCGAAACGCCCCAGGGGCGCCTGGCCTGCATCAATACCGGGCGGGCCAATGCGCTGGTTGAAGAGGCGCTGCGCGCCGGGGTTATCCGCGAGCTGGCCGGCTTCACCGCGCTCAAGCGCGAGGTGGCCTACGGCGAAGAGGGCAGCCGGGTGGACTTTCGCCTGGAGTTCCCGGCAGGGCCGGCCTATGTCGAGGTCAAGAGCGTCACCCTCGGCTACCCAGGCACCGCCGTGGCGGCCTTCCCCGATGCCGTGACCCAGCGCGGCGCCAAGCACCTGCGTGAACTGGCGGCGCTGGCCCGCCAGGGCATACGGGCGGTGCAGCTGTACTGCGTGAACCTCACCGGCATCGAGGCCGTGCGCCCTGCCGAAGAAATCGACGCCGCCTACGCCAAGGCGCTGCGCGCGGCAGTGGCAGACGGCGTAGAGGTGCTGGCCTACGGTGCGCAGCTCGATGCCGGGCAAATCGTCATCGATCGCCCGCTGCCGGTGCTGCTCAATCCTTGAGCCAGATGCCCTGGCTGTCTTCCAGGCAGCCCAGGGCCTGCAACATGTCACCCTCGCAGGGGCCCGCCACGCATTCGCCGCTGTCGATCAGAAACAGCGCCCCATGGTGGGCGCAGTGAATGAGGCTGGCGCTGTCGTCGAGGAAGGCATCCTCGGCCCAGTTCAACGGGATGCCGCGATGGGGGCAGCGGTTGCGGTACAGGTACACCTGGCCGTGGCGGCGAACGCCGAACAGGTCGATGCCGTCTACGCTGAAGGCGCGGCTGTGGCCTTCGGCCAGGGCGGTGGAGGAGCAAACGAAGTGCATGGCAGGGAAGGCTCGTGAAACAAGTGATGGCTTGACGCCTCAATGCGAATAATTATCAAATTGCCCGCATTCGCTGCGCCAGCCGCCCATGGTGCGCAGTTCTGCCGCTCGCCACAAGGCGTGTGGCCCGCCTTTAGAAGGAAACCCCAATGATGCGCCGTCCCGCTGCCTTGCTCGCCTTGTGCGCAGCCCTCGTTGCTTCAACCCAGGCTCTGGCTGCCGACCTGCCACAGCGCTGGGTCAGTGCTGGCGGGGCGTTGAGCGAGTGGATCAGTGCCCTGGGCGGCGAGCCGCGGTTGGTGGGTGTCGACACCACCAGCCAGCACCCCGAATCGCTGAAGGCGCTGCCGAGCATCGGTTACCAGCGGCAGCTGTCTGCCGAAGGCATTCTCAGCCTGCGCCCGGATGTGCTGGTGGGCACCGAGGAAATGGGGCCTCCGCCAGTGCTGGCGCAGATCCGCAAGGCGGGGGTGCGGGTGGAACTGTTCTCCAGCCAGGCCGAGCTCACGGCCGTGGATGAAAACCTCAAGCACCTGGGCAGCCTGCTGGGCGCCCAGGCGCAGGCCGCGCAGCTGGCGGCGGATTACCACCAGCAATTGCAGGCGCTGCAGGCCCAGGTCAAACAGGCCCAGGCCAACCATAAGGCCCCCGGCGTGCTGCTGCTGGTAGGCCATGCCGGTGCCAAGCCGTTGATCGCCGGGCAGGGCACGGCGGGTGACTGGGTGTTGCGCCAGGCAGGGGGGCATAACCTGGCTGAGCATCAGGGCTACAAGAACTTCTCCAACGAGGCCTTGGCCGCGCTGGACCCGGATGTGGTAGTGGTGTCCGACCGTGCCCTGACCGGGGAACAGGCCCTGCAGGCACTGATCAAGGAAAACCCGGCCCTGGCGGCCTCGCGTGCCGTGCGTGAAAAGCGCCTGATTTCGCTGGACCCAACCTTGCTGGTCGGTGGCCTCGGCCCGCGTTTGCCGGCGACCCTTCAGCAACTGGCGACCGCCTTCTACCCGGCTAGCACTGCTCGATGAAGCAACGGATTCAGCCACGCACCCTGTTTACCTGCCTGACCTTCTTGTGCCTGTTGGCAATCTGGCTGTCGCTGGCCCTGGGGCCGGTGAGCCTGCCGTTGGTCGATACCTTGCGTGCCGGGTTGCGGCTGTTGGGGCTGCCAGTTGCCGCCAATGGCCTGGAACAGGCCGAGATGATCCTTGGCCAGATTCGCCTGCCGCGGACCTTGCTGGGCCTGGCGGTGGGTGGCGTGTTGGCGTTGTCTGGCGTGGCCATGCAGGGGCTGTTTCGCAACCCGCTGGCCGATCCTGGGTTGGTGGGGGTAGCGGCTGGCGCTGCGATGGGGGCGGCCGTGGCGATTGTCGGCGGCAGCTGGCTGGGCGGCATCCCGGATGTGCTTGCCCCCTACCTGTTGTCGCTGTGCGCGTTCATTGGCGGGTTGGGCGTGACGGCGTTGGTGTACCGCCTGGGGCGGCGCGACGGGCAGACCAACGTCGCCACGATGCTGCTCGCCGGTGTGGCGATGACCGCCCTGGGCGGCGCGGCAGTAGGTTTGTTCTCCTACCTGGCCGACGATGCCACCCTGCGGACCCTGACCTTCTGGAACCTGGGCAGCCTCAATGGCGCCAGCTATGACCGGCTTTGGCCATTGCTGCTGGTGGCCGGAGGCGTTGCGCTGTGGCTGCCACGCCGGGCACAGGCGTTGAATGCGTTGCTGCTGGGCGAGTCGGAGGCCCGCCACCTTGGCGTCGACGTGGAACGGCTCAAGCGCGAGCTGGTGTTGTGCACGGCGCTGGGCGTGGGCGCGGCGGTGGCGGCGGCCGGGCTGATCGGCTTTATCGGCCTGGTGGTGCCGCACCTGGTGCGCTTGCTCGCCGGGCCCGATCACCGGGTGGTGCTGCCCGCTTCATTGTTGGCCGGTGGCGTGTTGATGCTGTTTGCCGACCTGGCCGCGCGCTTGCTGCTGGCGCCTGCTGAGCTGCCGATCGGTATCGTCACGGCGTTTATCGGGGCGCCGTTCTTCCTGTTCCTGCTGATTCGGGGGCGCAGCTGATGTTGCGAGTAGAAGGCCTGCACTTGCGCCGTGGCGACAATGACGTGCTGCAGGGTATTGACCTGCAGCTGGAGCCGGGGCAAGTGGTGGGTGTGCTGGGCCCGAACGGGGCTGGCAAGAGCAGCCTGCTGGGCGTGATGTGCGGGGAGCTTGCGCCTGACCGCGGGCGGGTCACCCTACACGACAGGCCTCTGGCGGACTGGGCCGGCCAGGCGCGCGCCCGGTCGCTGGCGGTACTGCCGCAGGCTTCGAGCCTGGGCTTCTCGTTCAAGGTCGAGGAAGTGGTGGGCATGGGGCGCATGCCCCACGGCACCGGGCAACAGCGCGATGCGCAGATCGTCGAGGCCGCCCTGCGCGCCGCCGACGCCTGGCACCTGGTGCAGCGCAGTTACCTGGCCTTGTCCGGTGGCGAGCGGCAACGGGTGCACCTGGCACGGGTGCTGGCGCAGCTGTGGCCCGGTGACGAGGGCGCCACGTTGCTGCTCGACGAGCCCACCTCGGCGCTCGACCCCTTGCACCAGCACACCACCCTGGACGCCGTGCGCCGGTTTGCCGACCGGGGCGCGGCGGTGCTGGTGATCCTGCATGACCTGAACCTGGCGGCGCGCTACTGTGACCGTATCCTGCTGCTCGATGGCGGGCGCTGCCATGCCCTGGCCACGCCGGCAGAAGTGCTGACCCCGCTGGCGCTGAAGGCTGTGTTCGGCATCGACGTACTGGTGCAGCCCCACCCGGAACGGGGGCACCCACTGATCATCACCCGCTAGGAGGCCTTGCCCATGCGTCATCCTGTACTGACCGGTAGTGTGCTGGGCTTGCTGTTGATGCTGGGCGGCTGCCAGGCCAGCCTGCCGCCCTTGCCGGCCTGGCAGGCCAGCGAGGGGCGCCAGGATGCCGAACTTGGGCAAATTCGCGACCTGGCCAGCGGCCAGCTCATCAGCCCCGCGCAACTGGTTCGGCAACTGGCGGATGCACCCCGTGTGCTGGTGGGCGAGAAGCACGACAACCCCGACCACCATGCCTTGCAGCTGTGGCTGATGCGGGCGCTGCAGGCGCGCCGCGCCCAGGGCAGCCTGTTGCTGGAAATGCTCCAGCCCGAGCAGCAGGCGCGGGCCGATGCGCTCGCCGGGCAGGCGCAACTGCCCCAGGACCTGCCCAAGGCGCTGGCCTGGGAGCAGGGCTGGGACTGGCAACTGTACGGGCCCATCGTGCGTGAAGCCTTGCAGCAGCATGTGCCGCTGTTGGCGGCCAACCTGTCACCGAGTGAAGTCCGCCAAGCCTATGGCCAGCCCACGGCGGTGCCCGGCCAGCGCTCGAATGCGCCGCAGGTGAAGGCGGCGCTGCTGGAGCAGGTGCGCCAGGGGCATTGCGGCTTGCTGCCGGAAAGCCAGTTGCCGGCGATGCTGGCGGTTCAGCAGCAGCGTGACCGGCGCATTGCCGAGCGCCTGTTGGCGGCGCCACAGCCGGCCCTGCTGTTCACCGGGGCTTATCACGCGCGCAAGGACCTGGGGGTGCCGTTGCACTTGGCGGATTTGGGCGCCAAAGGGCAAAGCGCGGTGCTGCTGCTGGCGGAAGTGGGCGAGGTGGTGACACCTGGGATGGCCGATTATGTGTGGTATACGGCGGCGCTGCCGGAGCAGGATTATTGCGCGCAACTGCGCAGGTAGAAGAACGCACCGGGGTTACATCACCCGTTAGAGGCGCGCTTATCGGCAGGCAAAAAAAAGACCCGGCAAAATGCCGGGTCAATAACCGTGATTAGCCTGATGAGGAGATAATCTGAGAGTCCGAACCAGGGGCTCTTAGCTTATCCAACCAGTCTCGCGACCAGTTGTGATAATCATAACGATTCTCATTTCGACGTCAATCCCCTGTGAGCATTAATTTCCATTTTTTTTCGCTGCGCAGGTTTTGGCATCGAGTTGCTGGTTGAGCGCTTCCTTGCGTTCGGCCGGCAAGTCGTTCCAGTGCATGTCCAGCAGCGCGCCTTCAATCGCGTACAACAGCACTTTCGAGGCCCGGAAACCGCGGGTCTTCACTGCTTGATAAGCACCCACCGCACCTAACCGACGCAGGTCCGACGCACTGTGGATACCGGCCGCATGCAACCACTGCGCGGAGGTCTTGCCAAGGTTTTTCAGGTGCTGCAATTCATCGTTCATCGAGCCTCCTTGCGATGGCTGAACGGGTCGTGGGGATAAATCGCGAGCAGGGCAGAGAGGAGTGTAGCGGGGGATGGTAAATGCGCGGCCTTTTGCCATCGGCGGCGACGAGCTGCCGCCGATGCGGGCCTTTTGCATACTTGTAGGAGGTCGCCCAACCCCTGTAGGAGCGAGCGTAGCTCGCGATGGGCTGCAAAGCAGCCCCGGCGTGATGAGCAACGCTGGGGCCGCTGCGCGCCCCATCGCGAGCTACGCTCGCTCCTACCAGGGCGGCGCTGGCCTGCTGGATCAGCAGGCGATGCAAGCTTACAAACCAGGCAACCGCTGGCGAATCTGCTCGATCACCTGGTCCATGCTGCCGCCGTCCTGGGTATCGACGCCGGTACTCTGGGCCAGTTCATCGGCGCTCAACGGCTCGCGGCTGGCCTGCTGGGCCTTGACCACTTCCAGGGTGGCGTCCGACGGGTCCGCGTTCTCGGCCTGGCGCTGGGCCAGCCAGCTGGCGATCACCGCCTCCGGGGCGTGGCAGTCGAGGATCAGGAACGGCACGCCGGTCTCGCGGGCAACCGCCGCTGCGTCCTGGCGCTGTTGTGCCTTGAGGTAGGTGGCATCGAGCACCACCGGGAAGCCGGCGCGCAGGATGGTCGCGGCCAGGGCGTGCAGGCGCTGGTAGGTCGCGGTGCTGGCGTCCTGGGCATAAATGCCGCTGGCCAGTTGGTTGGCGTCCTGTGCCTGCTGCTCGCCGAACAGGCGCTTGCGCTCTACATCCGAACGCACCCGCACCGCACCCAGGGCCTCGACCAGGCGCATGGCCACGTGGCTTTTGCCCACCGCCGAAACACCGTGGGTGATGGCCAGCAGGCGCGACGGGATGGCGCTGTAGCTTTCGGCCAGGTTGGCGTAGTTGCGGTAGGTGCGCAGGGTGGTGGCACGCTGCACGCCGTCGGCGTCGGCCGGCAGGCTGAACAGGGCAACCTTGGCCCGGACCAGGGCGCGGTAGGCCTTGTAGAAATTCAGCAGCTCCAGGCCTGCGTAGTCGCCGGTCAATTCCAGGTACTGGCTGACGAAACGCCGGGCCAGGCACTTCAGGCCACGGTCTTCCAGGTCCATGGCCAGGAAGCCGACGTCGGCATACACGTCGGTCAGGCGGAACGGCTCGTTGAACTCGATGCAGTCGAAAATCACCACCTTGCCGTCGATCAGGGTGGCGTTGCCCAGGTGGATGTCACCGTGGCATTCGCGGATGAAACCGTCGGCCTTGCGCGCCTGGAGCAGGCCGTGCAGGCGCTCGAAGCTGCTGCGTGCCCAGGCCTGGAGGTTGTCCAGTTGCTGCAGGTCGGCCTTGTCGCTGAGGAACGGGCGGATCTGCTCGAAGTTCTGCTCAACCGGCGCCATCACGCTGTCCGGAGTGCCCAGCGGGTGCTCGACCGGCACTTTCGGTGCCTGCAGGTGGAATTCGGCAATTTGCCGGGCCATCTGGTCGATATGGCCGGCATTGAGCTCGCCATTGGCCTGCAAGGTGCTGAGCATCTGGCCCTGGGGGAACTGGCGCATCTTCAGCACGAACTCGATCGCTTCACCGTCACCGCCGATCTGCGGGGCCTCGGCGCTGCCGGTAATCGGCAACACGTCCAGGTACAGGCCTTCGGTCAGGCGTTGGTTGAGGCGCAACTCTTCGTGGCAGAAGTGCTGGCGCTGGTCGAGGCCGGTGAAGTCGAGGAAGCCGAAGTTCATCGGCTTCTTGATCTTGTAGGCATACTCGCCAGTGAGCAGGACCCAGGAGATGTGCGTCTCGATCAGTTGGAACCCGTCCACGGGGTGGGGGTACAAGGCAGGGTTCTGCAACGCGGTGATTAGGGCTTGGCTCACAGGAAATCCTTCCGGGCTCAGGGAATTCGAAAGCGCCATTATGGTCAATGGTGCCGTCCCTGCCTACCGCCAGGGGGCGCCTGCCCACCTTTTATAAAGTGCGTATAATCCGCCGCCATGACTCGAACCCGAAATTCCCGCACCCCTCAGAAACGCCCGACCGGCCGCTCGCGCGCCTGGCTGGGCTGGGCTTTGAAGCTCAGCCTGGTCGGCCTGGTGATCGTTGCCGGCTTCGCGGTTTACCTCGATGCCATCGTTCAGGAGAAGTTCTCCGGCAAGCGCTGGACCATCCCGGCCAAGGTGTATGCCCGGCCGCTGGAGCTGTTCAGTGGCCAGAAACTGAGCAAGAACGACTTCCTGACCGAGCTCGATGCCCTCGGCTACCGGCGTGAAAGCGCAGCCAACGGCCCGGGCGCGGCGGCGATCAACGGCAATACCGTCGACCTCAATACCCGTGGCTTCCAGTTCTACGAGGGCATGGAACCTGCGCAATTCGTGCGCGTGCGATTCTCCGGCGACTACGTGGCGGACCTGGCCGGCGCCAATGGCAAGAAACTCGACGTGGTGCGCCTTGAACCGCTGATGATCGGCGGCATCTACCCGAAAAACCTCGAAGACCGCATTCTGATCAAGATCGACCAGGTGCCGCCTTACCTGCTCGAAACCCTGGTGGCCACCGAAGACCGCGACTTCTATCACCACTTCGGCGTGTCACCCAAGTCCATCGCCCGGGCCATGTGGGTGAACACCTCGTCCGGCTCGATGCGCCAGGGCGGCAGTACCCTGACCCAGCAGTTGGTGAAGAACTTCTACCTCACCAGCGAGCGCAGCCTCAGCCGCAAGCTCACCGAAGCGATGATGGCCATGCTGCTGGAAATGCACTACGACAAGCGGGAAATCCTCGAGGCCTACCTCAACGAGGTGTTCATCGGCCAGGACGGCCAGCGTGCGGTGCACGGCTTTGGCCTGGCCAGCCAGTTCTTCTTCAGCCAGCCGCTGTCGGAGCTCAAGCTGCACCAGATCGCCTTGCTGGTGGGCATGGTCAAGGGCCCGTCCTACTACAACCCGCGCCGTTACCCGGAACGTGCCCTGGCCCGCCGCAACCTGGTGCTGGACCTGGTGGCCGAGCAGGGCGTGGCCACCCAGGCCGAAGTCGATGCGGCGAAGAAGATGCCACTGGGCGTGACCAAGCGCGGCAGCCTGGCCGACAGCTCGTTCCCGGCCTTCCTCGACCTGGTCAAGCGCCAGCTGCGCCAGGACTACCGCGACGAAGACTTGACCGAAGAAGGCCTGCGCATCTTCACCAGCTTCGACCCGATCCTGCAGATGAAGGCCGAAACCTCCATGGCCGAAACCTTCAAGCGCCTGGCCGGGCGCAAGGGCGCCGACGAGGTGGAATCGGCAATGGTCGTGACCAACCCGGAAACCGGCGAGGTGCAGGCCTTGATCGGCAGCCGCCAGTCGGGCTTTGCCGGCTTCAACCGCGCCATCGACGCCGTGCGCCCGATCGGCTCGCTGGTCAAGCCTGCGGTTTACCTGACTGCACTGGAGCAGCCCAGCAAGTACACCCTGACCACCTGGGTGCAGGATGAGCCATTCTCGGTCAAAGGGGCCGATGGCCAGGTGTGGCGCCCGCAAAACTACGACCGGCGCCCGCATGGCACCATCTACCTGTACCAGGGGCTGGCCAACTCGTTGAACCTGTCGACGGCCAAGCTGGGCCTGGAAGTGGGCGTGCCGAACGTGATCAAGACCATCGGCCGCCTGGGCGTCAACGTCGACTGGCCGGCCTTCCCGGCGATGTTGCTCGGCGCCGGTGGCATGTCGCCGATGCAGGTTGCGACCATGTACCAGACCATCGCCAACGGTGGCTTCAACACGCCGATGCGCGGTATCCGCAGCGTGCTCACCGCCGAGGGCGAGCCGCTCAAGCGCTACCCGTTCCAGATCCAGCAAACCTTCGACCCGGGGTCCATCTACCTGGTGCAGAACGCCATGCAGCGGGTGATGCGTGAAGGTACTGGCCGCTCGGTGTACAACGTGCTGCCAAGCTCGCTGACCCTGGCGGGCAAGACCGGCACCAGCAACGACTCGCGCGACAGCTGGTTCTCGGGCTTCAGCCAGGACCTGCTGGCGGTGGTGTGGATGGGCCGCGACGACAACGGCAAGACGCCGTTCACCGGTGCCACCGGCGCGCTGCAGGTATGGACCAGCTTCATGAAGAAAGCCGAGCCGCTGCCGTTGGACATGCCGCAGCCAGACAACGTCGTGCAGGCCTGGATCGACCCCTACAGCGGCAAAGGTTCCGACAGTAGCTGTCCGGGTGCCGTGCAGATGCCGTATATTCGCGGCAGCGAGCCGCCTGCCGGGGCAACCTGTGGCGGTGAGCAGAATCCGGCAGAGTCGGTCATGGACTGGGTCAAGGGCTGGATGAACTGAGCCCTGAGCAGCATTGATGAGGTGTGAATTGAATAAGTGGCTGTTTCCTGCCGTGACGGCGCTGGTAGTGCTCCAGGGGTGTTCCAGCGTCCAGCGCGGCAATATTCCGGTGGTGGATTCCAGCACCCGGGTGTCCAACAGTGAACGGATGCAGGCCAACCGTGCCCCTGTGGCGACGGGGCGTGGCACCGCGCAGGCGCAGTCGCTGCCTGAGGACTCCGGCGTCACCGTGATGATCCCGCAGGGCGCCGGTGCCTCCGGCATCCAGACCTTCCCGGCGAACAACGGGGCGGCGCCGATCAGCACCGGGCCGATTACCCCCGGCCCTGTAACATCGGCGCCGATGACCACCAATCCCAACCCGATTGCCGACGAACCGTTCGACATCGCCTCGATGAACAGCGCCCCGGCCGCCACCAGCGCACCCACCGGCATTCCCCGCAGCGGCGCATCCGGAGGCCTGTCGGCCGACGAACAGCTCGACGGCCCGGTGCTGGCGCTGCTGACCACGGCCCAGTCGCAACAGGGCAGCGGTGACTTCAATGGCGCCGCCTCCAGCCTGGAGCGCGCCCAGCGTATCGCCCCGCGTGAGCCGCAGGTGCTGTTCCGCCTGGCCCAGGTGCGCCTGTCCCAGGGCGATGCGCCCCAGGCCGAGCAACTGGCACGCCGCGCCCTGACCTACGCCAACGGCCGCCCTGACCTGCAGGCCGAGCTGTGGAACACCATCGCCCAGGCTCGCGAGAAGCAGGGCGACAGCGCCGGCGCCGCACTGGCCCGGCAGAAAGCACGGGTGAGCTCCTGATGGTCGAGCAGCGGATCCTCGACATCGCCGACCACCTGCTGCTCATCGAGCGTGAGCTGCAGGTGCAGGGCTGGTGGGACGACGAGGCCCCCAGCGACGAAGCACTGGCCAGCACCGTGCCGTTCGCGGTGGATACCTTGAGCTTTGAGCAGTGGCTGCAGTGGATCTTCCTGCCACGCATGAAGATCATCATCGAGCTGGGCCAGCCGCTGCCCAATGCTTCGAGCATCCTGGTGATGGCCGAAACGGTGTTCACCGATCGGCCGGAGCAAAGTCGCGAGCTGCGCCGACTGTTGGCAGCTTTCGACCAATTGATCGCTCCTTCCGCCTGATTTCTTCAGTTTTTCCTTCAAGGGCCGCAGATTGTGGCCCTTTTTTGTGGAAATCTTCTTTTTTCTGCTGCCGACTAGGTTTTTAGTGGTGGCAGGAATTCATCTTGGGGAAAAATTGGCAATAATTTTTCTTGACTTGTTGCCGCCAAATCACAAGAATCCAGATTCCGCTGTAGAGGGACTGCCAGAAGCAGACCCGCTAAGCAGATCATGAGGCGCACACCCGCGCCGACCTGTTACACCCCGCAACGCGTTACCTCGCGCTGGGTGGGATAACCCCGCAACACTCTGGGGCGCTCCCAATACTTGCTCAGTCAGTGCTGACGTTCGCTCATGCTCTGCTTGGCAGTAAACCTATTAAGACCCGTCCATCGAGGGCGGTATTCTGGCGTTTTAGAGGTGAACAACGTGGAGCTTTTATCTGGCGCTGAGATGGTCGTCCGCTTCTTGCGTGACGAAGGCGTTAAGCACATCTACGGGTACCCTGGTGGTGCTCTCCTTCATGTTTACGACGCACTGTTCAAAGAACCGGAAGTGGAACACATCCTGGTTCGCCACGAGCAGGCGGCAACCCATATGGCGGACGGCTACGCCCGCGCCACCGGCAAGGCCGGTGTGGTGCTGGTAACCTCCGGCCCGGGCGCGACCAATGCCATTACCGGCATCGCCACCGCCTACATGGACTCCATCCCGATGGTCATCCTGTCCGGCCAGGTGCCTAGCACCATGGTGGGCACCGATGCCTTCCAGGAAACCGACATGATCGGTATCTCGCGGCCGATCGTGAAGCACAGCTTCATGATCAAGAACCCGACCGAGATCCCTGAAGTACTCAAGAAAGCCTTCTACCTGGCGCAATCCGGTCGCCCAGGCCCGGTCGTGGTCGACATTCCAAAAGATATGACCAATCCGGCCGAGAAGTTCGAGTACGTCTATCCGAAGAAGGTCAAGCTGCGCTCCTACAGCCCGGCCGTGCGTGGCCACTCCGGCCAGATCCGCAAGGCGGCCGAGATGCTGCTGGCTGCCAAGCGCCCGATCGTCTACGCCGGCGGCGGCGTGATCCTCGGCGGGGGCTCCGAAGCCCTGACCGAAATCGCCAAGTCGCTGAACCTGCCAGTCACCAACACCCTCATGGGGCTGGGTGGCTTCCCGGGTACCGATCGCCAGTTCCTCGGCATGCTCGGCATGCACGGCAGCTTCACTGCCAACATGGCCATGCACAATGCCGACGTGATCTTCGCCGTCGGTGCGCGTTTCGACGACCGCGTGGTCAACGGCCCGGCCAAGTTCTGCCCGAACGCCAAGATCATCCACGTCGATATCGACCCGGCGTCGATCTCCAAGATGATCAAGGCTGACGTGCCGATCGTAGGCCCAGTCGACAGCGTGCTCAGCGAAATGCTCGGCATCCTCAAGGAAATCGGCGAGCAGCCTGACAAGGCGGCGCTGGATGCCTGGTGGAAGCAGATCGACGAGTGGCGTGGCAATGGCGAACTGTTCCCCTACGACAAGGGCGACGGCAATGTCATCAAGCCGCAGAAAGTCATCGAGACCCTGTGCGAAGTGACCCATGGCGATGCCTTCGTCACCTCCGACGTGGGCCAGCACCAGATGTTCGCTGCGCAGTACTACCGCTTCAACAAGCCGAACCGCTGGATCAACTCCGGTGGCCTGGGCACCATGGGCTTCGGCTTCCCGGCGGCGATGGGCGTGAAGCTCAACTTCCCCGACCAGGACGTGGCCTGCGTGACCGGCGAAGGCAGTATCCAGATGAACATCCAGGAACTGTCCACCTGCATGCAGTACGGCTTGCCGGTGAAAATCGTCAACCTGAACAACGGTGTACTGGGCATGGTTCGCCAGTGGCAGGACATGGCCTACAACGGCCGTCACTCGCACTCCTACGTCGAGTCGCTGCCTGACTTCATCAAGCTGGCCGAGGCCTATGGTCATGTGGGCATCCGCATCACCAGCCTGAAGGACCTCAAGCCGAAGCTGGAAGAAGCGTTTGCGATGAAGGACCGCCTGGTGTTCATCGACATCGCGGTCGACCGCAGCGAGCACGTCTATCCGATGCAGATCAAGGATGGCTCGATGCGTGACATGTGGCTGAGCAAGACGGAGCGTACCTGATATGCGGCACATCATTTCCCTGCTGCTGGAAAACGAACCCGGTGCTCTGTCCCGTGTGGTCGGCCTGTTCTCCCAGCGCAACTACAACATTGAAAGCCTGACCGTGGCGCCGACCGAAGACCCGACTCTGTCGCGTCTGACGCTGACCACCGTTGGCCATGACGAGGTGATCGAGCAGATCACCAAGAACCTGAACAAGCTGGTCGAGGTGGTGAAACTCGTCGACCTGTCGGAAAGCGCTCACATCGAGCGTGAACTGATGCTGGTCAAGGTCAAGGCCACCGGTGCCCAGCGCGCCGAGATCAAGCGCACCACGGATATCTTCCGTGGCCAGATCGTCGACGTGACCGCCAGCGTGTACACCGTGCAGCTGAGTGGCACCAGCGACAAACTGGACAGCTTCATCCAGGCAATCGGCACCGCGTCGATTCTCGAAACCGTGCGCAGCGGCGTTACCGGCATTGCCCGTGGCGACAAAGTGCTCAGCATCTAAATTCAAAAATTAGCGATGGCTCCGCAGGGGCCGAGATATAACCAGGGGTATTTTCATGAAAGTTTTCTACGATAAAGACTGCGACCTTTCCATCATCCAGGGTAAGAAAGTCGCCATCATCGGTTACGGTTCCCAAGGCCACGCCCAGGCGTGCAACCTGAAGGACTCCGGTGTAGACGTTACCGTCGGTCTGCGTAAAGGTTCGGCTACCGTTGCCAAGGCTGAAGCCCACGGCCTGAAAGTTGCCGACGTGGCCACCGCTGTCGCTGCGGCTGACCTGGTGATGATCCTGACCCCGGACGAGTTCCAGGGCGCTCTGTACAAGAACGAAATCGAGCCGAACATCAAGAAGGGCGCTACCCTGGCCTTCTCCCACGGCTTCTCGATCCACTACAACCAGGTTGTTCCGCGTGCCGACCTCGACGTGATCATGATCGCGCCGAAGGCCCCGGGCCACACCGTTCGCTCCGAGTTCGTCAAAGGCGGCGGTATCCCTGACCTGATCGCTATCTACCAGGACGCTTCGGGCAACGCCAAGAACGTCGCCCTGTCCTACGCCGCTGGCGTCGGTGGCGGCCGTACCGGCATCATCGAAACCACCTTCAAGGACGAGACTGAAACCGACCTGTTCGGTGAGCAAGCCGTTCTGTGCGGCGGTACCGTCGAGCTGGTCAAAGCCGGTTTCGAAACCCTGGTTGAAGCTGGCTACGCGCCAGAAATGGCCTACTTCGAGTGCCTGCACGAGCTGAAGCTGATCGTTGACCTCATGTACGAAGGCGGCATCGCCAACATGAACTACTCGATCTCCAACAACGCCGAGTACGGTGAGTACGTCACCGGCCCAGAAGTCATCAACGAAGAATCCCGCAAGGCCATGCGCAATGCTCTGAAGCGCATCCAGGACGGCGAGTACGCGAAGATGTTCATCTCCGAAGGCGCTACCAACTACCCATCGATGACCGCCAAGCGTCGTAACAACGCTTCGCACGGCATCGAGATCATCGGCGAGCAACTGCGCTCGATGATGCCTTGGATCTCGGCGAACAAGATCGTCGACAAGTCCAAGAACTAAGTAACATCGCTTCATGAAAAACGCGGCTTCGGCCGCGTTTTTTCGTTCTGGCTGCCTGCTTCTGGTATAAAGCAGACCAGTGGCCCGCCGTTAGAACCTGTTTCGCGGGCCCGTGTCGAACATTTTCCACCCTGTTGCAAGGTACCCTCCATGAGCGAACGTCCCGAAGAGCCGAACAAGGCCTCCGACGCCGAAAGCCTGCTACCTGTCGATGAGCACGTTGAAGAAGGGCATGACGCCGAAGGCCGCAAGGTGCGCCACCGCGGCATCTACCTGCTGCCCAACCTGTTCACCACCGCCAACCTGTTTGCCGGCTTCTATTCCATCATCAGCTCGATGAGCGCACAGAGCGCCCTGAGTGCCGGTGACCCACGCGAGGCGAGCAAGTATTTCGCCTTTGCCGCCATCGCCATCTTCGTTGCCATGGTGCTCGATGGCCTGGATGGCCGTGTTGCACGCATGACCAATACCCAGAGTGCCTTCGGCGCCGAGTACGACTCGCTGTCGGACATGGTTGCCTTCGGCGTCGCCCCGGCCTTGCTGGCCTTTGGCTGGGCGCTGGGCGACATGGGCAAGGTCGGCTGGATGGTTGCCTTCATCTATGTAGCCGGTGCGGCGCTGCGCCTGGCCCGCTTCAACACCCAGGTCGGCACCGCCGACAAACGTTACTTCATCGGCCTGGCCAGCCCGGCCGCGGCCGGTGTGGTGGCGGGAACCGTGTGGGCATTCAGCGACTATGGCATCCAGGGCTCGAAGCTGTCGTTCCTGGTGGCCCTGCTGGTGGCGGCTGCCGGCATGCTGATGGTCAGCAACATCAAGTACAACAGCTTCAAGGAGCTGGACCTCAAGGGGCGCGTGCCGTTCGTGGCGATCCTGGCGGTGGTGCTGGTGTTTGCCGTGGTGTTCAGCGACCCGCCGCGCATCCTGCTGCTGATCTTCCTTGCCTATGCAGCGTCTGGCCCTATCCAGTTCCTGCTGAAGGCGCGCCGGCGCAAAGCGTGAAAATCGCTTAATGCTGGAATAACCTTCCGGCTCCACAGTCTTACGGGTACATCCGTCATCCCGTGCTGTGGAGCCGCCCATGCTCATCAAGCTTCCCCGCTCCTCCGACTGCAAGCCGGCAGAGATCACCCCCGAAGGCATCTACCTTTCCCGTCGCACCCTGCTGGGTGGTTCGCTGGCAGGCCTGGCCCTGGGCGCGTTGCCTGGTGTGGGCCATGCAGCCGATGCCAGCCGCTACGCCGATGCCGAGGCCGGCGCCGCTCCGGCCTGGTTCAAGGACAAGCTGGCGGCTACGCAGTGGCAGGCAGTCACGGTCAAGGACGAGGCAATTACCCCGTTCAAGGACGCTACCCACTACAACAACTTCTATGAGTTCGGGCCCGACAAGGGCGACCCAGCAGCCAATGGAGGCAGCCTGAAGACCGAACCCTGGAGTGTGGTGGTCGATGGCGAGGTGGGTAAGCCGGGGCGCTACGCGCTGGAAGACTTCGTCAAACCCTACCAGCTTGAGGAGCGCATCTACCGGTTGCGTTGTGTCGAGGCATGGTCGATGGTCATTCCCTGGCTGGGCTTTCCCTTGGCGCAGGTGCTCAAGCAGGTGGAGCCGACTTCCAAGGCGCGCTACGTGCGCTTCGAAACGTTGAAGGACCCTGAGCACATGCCCGGGCAGCGCTCGGGGTTCGCCTTGATCGACTGGCCGTATAGGGAAGGCTTGCGCCTGGATGAGGCCATGCATCCCTTGGCCATTCTGGCGGTTGGCATGTATGGCCGGGAGCTGGCCAACCAGAATGGCGCGCCGCTGCGGTTGGTGGTGCCGTGGAAGTATGGGTTCAAGAGCATCAAGTCGATTGTGCGTATCAGCCTGGTGGCCGAGCAGCCGGGCACGACCTGGGAAGGGTTGGCGCCTACCGAGTACGGCTTCTATGCCAACGTCAACCCAACCGTCGACCACCCGCGCTGGAGCCAGGCACGTGAGCGGCGCTTGCCCAGCGGGCTGTTCAGTCCCAACGTGCGGGAGACGCAGATGTTCAATGGCTACGCCGATGAAGTGGCGTCGCTGTACACCGGGCTCGACCTGCGGAAGAACTATTGATGCGCTATCCCTGGTTTCGGCTGGCCATTTTCATGGTGGGCTGCCTGTTCCCTGCGTGGTGGTTATATGAGGCGGCGATGAACCTGCTGGGGCCGGACCCTGGGAAGATCATCATGGACCGCCTTGGGCTTGGGGCGCTGACGTTCCTGCTGGTGACCTTGTGCATGACGCCGCTGCAGAAGCTGACGGGGTGGTCGGGTTGGATCGTAGTACGCCGGCAGCTGGGGTTGTGGGTATTTGCCTATATTGTGCTGCACATCATGGCGTACCTGTTCTTCATCCTTGGGCTGGACTGGGGGCAGTTGGCGGTGGAGCTGCGCAAGCGGCCCTACATTATTGTGGGGGCGTTGGGGTTTCTGGGGTTGCTGGTGCTGGCGGTGACGTCGAACCGGTATAGCCAGCGACGGTTGGGGGCGCGGTGGAGGAAGTTGCACAGGTTGGTGTATGGGGTGTTGGGGTTGGGGTTGTTGCATTTTTTGTGGATCGTTCGCTCGGATTTGAGGGAGTGGGCTATTTATGCGGGTATTGGGGTTGTATTGATGGTGTTGCGGGTGCCTGTGGTTTCGCGGGTGTTGCCCAAGGTTGGCAGGAGGCCGGGGAGGGTGGTTTGAGGGGCGGGCTGTTTTAGGTCGGGTTGGGTTTGAGAGGTGCCAGCCGTTATAGGTGTGGCGCCTGTGAGATCGAGCGCCGCCCGCGCGGCGCTTCGCGAGCTTTGCCCGCTCCTACGTTTGTTTCGGGCCAGTGTTCATGTGGCCACCGCGCGCGGCCCCTTGTTTGTACGTCGCGATATCCAGGCATGCGCCAAGGCGTTCGCGCGCCAATCCCCCAGGCCCCACTGGCCCGA
>NZ_VWXJ01000024.1:0-91289 GCF_011752535.1 Pantoea sp. Tr-811 | reverse complement strand
GCAGTGCCGGCGAGCTGTACCTGGGTGGCGTGGGCCTGGCCCGTGGTTACCACCAGCGCCCGGCGCTGACCGCCGAGCGCTTCGTGCCGGACCCGTTCAGCGACAACGGTGGGCGCCTGTACCGCACCGGCGACCTGGCGCGTTACCGCGCTGATGGCGTGATCGACTACGCCGGGCGTATCGACCACCAGGTGAAGATCCGCGGCCTGCGTATCGAGCTGGGCGAGATCGAAGCGCGCCTGCTGGAACTGCCCAGCGTGCAGGAAGCGGTGGTATTGGCCCAGGACGGGCCAAGCGGCAAGCAACTGGTGGGTTACGTGGTGCCCGCCGACAGCACGCAGGAGCAGAGCGCGCTGCGCGACAGCCTGCGCGAAGCGCTGAAGGCCGGGCTGCCGGACTACATGGTGCCAACGCACTTGCTGCTGCTTGAGCAGCTGCCGGTAACCCCGAACGGCAAGCTGGACCGCAAGGCCCTGCCGCAGCCGGATGCCAGCGCGCTGCAGGGTGAGTATGTGGCGCCGCAGAGCGAGCTTGAGCAGCAGATTGCGGCGATCTGGGCGGATGTGCTGAAGCTTGAGCAGGTGGGTTTGACCGATAACTTCTTCGAGCTGGGTGGGGACTCGATCATTTCCTTGCAGGTGGTTAGTCGTGCGCGTCAGGCGGATATCCAGTTCACGCCCAAGGATCTGTTCGAGCATCAAACCGTTCAAGCGTTGGCGCTAGTGGCTCGTCGAGAACATAGCCAACTGATCGATCAGGCCGCTGTAACAGGTTCCGCTCCGTTGACTCCGATCCAGCATTGGTTCTTCGAGCGTCAAATTCCTGAGCGGCATCACTGGAACCAGTCGGTATTGCTCAACCCTGTCGAAGCACTGGACACCGTGCATCTGGACGCGGCTTTGCGTGCTTTACTTGAGCATCATGACGCCCTGCGCCTGCGTTTCATGCAAGTGGACGGTAGGGTCGACGCCGAATATGCCGCTGTTGAGGCGGAGCAACTGCTCTGGTCTATGCGGGTGACTGACATCGAGGCGTTCGAGCAGTTGGCCAATGATGCCCAGCGCAGCCTTGCACTTGAGCGAGGGCCGCTTCTGAGGGCCGTGCTAGCCGAACTCCCGGATGGCAACCAGCGATTGCTGCTGGTCGTTCATCACTTGGTGGTCGACGGCGTCTCCTGGCGTGTACTGCTCGACGATCTGCAGCTGGCCTATCGTGCGTTCGCAGCAGGCCAACCGTTGAACCTGCCAAACAAAACGCATGCGTTCAAAGCTTGGGCAGAACAGCTGCAGGTTTACGCACAAAGTGCCGGGGTGCGGGCAGAACAGGCCTACTGGCAAGAACAATTGCAGGGCGCCGTCGATACACTGCCTCGGGATATTCCCGGGGGTAGCAATCAGCAGTGTCACGCGGCCTCCTTCACCACCCGGCTGGACCGTGAAACCACGCGCCAGCTGCTACAGGATGCGCCGGCTGCCTACCGCACGCAGATCAACGACTTGCTACTGACCGCATTGGCTCAAGTGTTGAGCCGTTGGACCGAACGTGAAGCAGTGCTGGTGCGTTTGGAAGGGCACGGCCGAGAAGACCTCTTCGATGGCATGGACGTAAGTCGCACCGTGGGCTGGTTCACTAGCATGTATCCGGTCAAGCTAACGCCTCAGGCCGAACTCGCGGATTCTATCAAGACCATCAAGGAGCAACTGCGCGCGGTCCCTGGCAAGGGGCTGGGTTATGGCTTGCTCCGTTACCTGAGTGGTGTAGAAACCGGTGCCGAGTTGGCGGCGCTACCGCAGGGTGAGGTGGTGTTCAACTACCTGGGCCAGTTCGATGGCAGTTTTGACGACTCTGCCGGCCTATTTGTGCCCGCGTCGGAAAATGACGGCGCCAAGCAGGATCCTGCGTCGACCCTGGCCAGCCTGCTGTCTGTGAGTGGGCAGGTCTATGGTGGCGAGTTGCGCCTGGAGTGGAACTACAGCCAGGCTATTTTCCACGCAGAAACCGTCGAGTGGTTGGCAACCTCATACCAGCAAGCGCTGGTCGACGTCATCGCTCATTGCTGCCAAGAACAACATCGCGGCATCACGCCTTCGGACTTCCCTCTGGCCGGCCTCAGCCAGCAACAGTTGGACAGCCTGCCGACGCCTGCCGTTCAGGTTGCAGATATCTACCCATTGTCGCCCATGCAACAAGGCATGCTGTTCCATACCCTCTATGAGCAACAGGCCGGTAGCTACATCAACCAATTGCAGGTCGATGTCGACGGGCTGGACGTGAAACGCTTCGGGCAAGCCTGGCAAGCAGCGCTGGAGGCTCACCCTACGCTGCGCAGCGGATTCTTCTGGCAAGGTACACTGGAGCAAGCTGTGCAGGTGGTACACAAGCAGGTGGAACTGCCAATCACCGAGTATGACTGGCGTGGCCAGCCTGCCTTGCAGCAGGCCCTGCAAGCCCTGGCCGAGGGTGAGCGCCAGCAAGGGTTCGCCCTGGATCAGGCTCCGCTGTTACGACTGGTGCTGGTGCGCACCGATGACGAGCGTCATCGGTTGATCTATACCAGTCACCACATACTGATGGACGGCTGGAGCAGTTCTCGCCTGTTGGGCGAGGTACTACAGCGTTATGCCGGGCAACCGTTACCCTCTCAGGCGGGAAGCTACCGCGACTACATTGCCTGGTTGCAGCGACAAGACCGGGCGGCCGCCGAAACGTTCTGGAAAGGTCAGCTGCTGGACCTGCAGGTGCCGACGCATCTGGCCAAAGCCATTCGCGAGCCGCAGCTCCCAACAGGCATCGGCCAGTGTGATTTGCAACAGTGTTTTGATACCCAGCTGACAGCCCGGATCGAAGCCTTTGCCCGAACCAACCGTGTCACGGTTAACACCTTGGTGCAATCGGCGTGGTTGCTGGTACTGCAGCGCTACACTGGGCAATCGGCTGTATGTTTTGGCGCAACCGTTGCCGGGCGTCCGACGGATCTGCCGGGTGTGGAGGAGCAGGTCGGGCTGTTCATCAATACCTTGCCGGTGGTCGCCGCCCCACGAGCTGAGCAGACTGTGGCGACGTGGGTCGCTCAGGTGCAGGCGTGCAACCTGGCCTTGCGCGAGTTCGAGCATACGCCGCTGTACGACGTGCAACGTTGGGCTGGGCTGGGCGGTGAGTCCCTATTTGACAGCCTTGTGGTGTTCGAAAGCTACCCGGTATCCGAGGCTTTGAAGCAAGGCGCACCCGGTGGACTGCATTTTGGTGAGGTGTCCGTTCAGGAGCAAACCAATTATCCCCTGACCTTGCTGGTCAGCTTGGGTGAAGGCTTGTCGATTCAGTACCGGCATGATCGGGCACGCTGGAGTGAGGCTGCGATTGAGCAGGTCGCTTGTCATCTGCACAACGTGCTGGAGGCGTTGATTCGGGATCCGGGGCAAGCCATCGGTGAGTTGCCGCTGCTGGATGCAGATGAGTATCAGCACACGCTGCGAGCGTGGAACCCCAGGCAGACCCGATTTGCTCATACCCAAGCGCTGCACGAATTGATCGAGCATCAAGTAAGTGCTGCACCGGATGCACAGGCATTGGTCTTCGCCGATAGGACCCTCAGTTATGGCGAGCTCAACAGCCGCGCTAACCGCTTGGCGCGCAAACTGCGCGAGCTCGGCGTGGGGCCTGATGTACTGGTAGGCGTCGCGTTGGACCGCAGCCTGGAGATGGTGGTGGCGTTGTTGGGTATCCTCAAGGCTGGTGGCGCTTATGTGCCGCTGGACCCAGGCTATCCGCAGGAGCGTCTTGCCTACATGTTCGAGGACAGTGGCATTGCTCTGCTGCTGACCGAGGCGCATGTAGCGCAGACACTACCGGTGCCAGTGCACGTTCAGTGCTTGGATGTCGTGGCTGACACCTTTGCCGAATACAGCGCTGCCAACCTCGGAATCTCGGTGGCCGCGGAGAACCTGGCGTATGTGATTTACACATCTGGCTCGACTGGCAAGCCAAAGGGCACCTTACTGCCACACAGCAATGTGGTGCGTTTGTTTGCCGCCACCCAGGACTGGTTCGGCTTCGATGCCACCGATGTGTGGACGGTGTTCCATTCCTATGCTTTCGACTTCTCGGTCTGGGAACTGTTTGGTGCGTTGGTGTACGGCGGTAAGGCTGTGATCGTATCCAAGGATGTGGCGCGCTCTTTCGATGAATTCCACGCCCTGTTGGTACGTGAGCAGGTCACCGTGCTCAACCAGACTCCATCGGCCTTCAAGCAATTGATGCCAATCGCCTGTGAGCGTGCTGTTGCAGGGCAACCGTTGATGCTCAGACACGTGGTGTTCGGTGGTGAAGCGCTTGAGGTTGCCAGCTTGAAACCTTGGTTTGACACGTTTGGCGACAGCCAGCCACGTCTGGTGAACATGTACGGCATCACCGAAACCACTGTGCACGTTACCTACCGCCCGATCACCCTCGACGATCTGCGCCAAGGTGCGATCAGTCCGATTGGCGAGGTGATTCCCGACTTGTCCTGGTATGTACTCGATTCAGCCCTGAACCCTGTAGTGCGGGGGGGGCATGGCGAGCTGTTGATCGGTGAGGCGGGTGTCGCGAGGGGTTATTTCGGCCGTGCCGGCTTGACTGCAGAGCGCTTCATCCCAGACCCGTTCGGTGCTTGTGGTAGCCGCTTGTATCGTTCAGGCGACCTGGCGTGCTACCGCAGCGATGGCGTTATCGAATACATGGGCCGCATCGACCATCAGGTGAAAATTCGTGGCTTCCGCATCGAGCTTGGGGAAATCGAAGCGTGCTTGTTGGCGCAGCAGACAGTACGCCAAGCCGCCATCCTGGCTCAGGACGGGCCGAGTGGGCAGCAGTTGGTGGCCTATGTGGTTCCCGCTGATGCCGCCGTACTCGATAGCCCAGAAAGCCAGTCGCAGTTGCGCGAAGTCTTGCGTAGTGCGCTCAAGGCGGATCTGCCGGATTACATGGTGCCTGCGCACCTGATGCTGCTTGAGGCCCTGCCGCTGACCGCTAACGGCAAGCTTGATCGCAAAGCCTTGCCAGTAGCCGATGCGCGTTCGCTGCAGGGTGAGTACGTGGCGCCTCGTACTGAACTCGAACAGCGCGTGGCAGCCGTCTGGGCCGATGTGCTCAAGCTCGACAGGGTTGGCCTTGGCGACAACTTCTTCGAGCTGGGGGGGCACTCGTTGCTGGCAACCCAAGTCATGGCGCGTCTGCAGATCGAGCTGGGCGTGAATCTGCCCCTGGCATTGCTGTTCCAGGCTGAAACCCTGCAGGCGTACGTCGACCTGATCAGTGAATTGAATATCAACAGTGAGCAAGACCTGGATGAGCTCCAGGACTTCATGAGTGAGCTTGAGGCCATTTGAGATGGACATGGAAAAAAGAAATTCGGATTTGGTCCAGCGCTTCGTTCGCCTGCCTCTTGCACAACGTCAGCTCTTTCTGGAAAAGCTCGGTGACAAAGGTATCAGCCTGGCACAACTGCCGATTCCAGTGGTAAGGCACGATGTCGAGTACCGGGAGTTGTCTTATGCTCAACAGCGACAGTGGTTCCTTTGGCAATGGGAGCCACTAGGTGCGGCCTACAATATTCCCACCGCATTGAAGTTCAAGGGGCAACTGGACACTGCTGCGCTGCAGCGCAGCTTCGAGACATTGATCGCCCGTCACGAAACGCTGCGCACCACCTTCCACCTGGAAGGCGCGCAAGCCGTGCAGGTGTTGCAAGACGCGCCCGCGTTTGAATTGCAGCTGGACGTGCAGGCAAAGGCCGACGAGCAAGCGGTCCGTAAATGGGTCGAGGCCCAAGCGCGACAGCCCTTCGATTTGGCGCGCGGGCCGCTGCTGCGAGTAGGGTTGCTGCGACTCGCGAAGGATGAGCACGTGCTGGCCGTCACAATGCACCACATCGTGTCGGATGGCTGGTCGATGCCGGTGATGGTGGATGAGCTGGTTCGCCTCTACGACGGTTTCAGCCAGGGCAAGGACGTTACCCTGCCGGACTTGCCGATCCAGTATGCCGACTATGCCATCTGGCAGCGCCGATGGATGGAGGCCGGCGAGCAGAACCGTCAATTGGCGTTCTGGAAAGAGCAGCTGGGGGATGAGCAGCCGGTACTTGAGCTGCACACTGATCGCCCCCGGCCCGCCGTCGCCAGCGGCGCCGGTGCCAGCATCGGAATCAGCCTGCCAGATGAGTTGGTAGAGTCGCTCAAGCAGTGTGCTCAGCAGCAAGGCACGACGCTGTTCATGTTGCTGTTGGCGAGCTTCCAGGTATTGTTGCACCGTTATACCGGGCAAGCGGACATACGCGTCGGTGTGCCGGTTGCCAACCGCAACCGTGTGGAAACCGAACGCTTGATCGGTTTTTTCGTCAACACTCAAGTCATCAGGGCCGAGTTCGGCCCTGCCAGTCGCTTTGATGAGCTGTTGGCACAGGTGAAGCAACGTGTTCTGGGGGCTCAGGCACATCAGGATTTGCCATTCGAACAACTGGTCGAGGCCTTGCAGCCGGAGCGCAGCCTTACTCATAGCCCGCTGTTCCAGGTCATGTATAACCACCAGACTCAAGTCAAAGGTGAGCGCCATAGTTTGCCCGGGCTTGAAGTAGAGAGCGTCGCCTGGAGCAACGAAACAGCGCAGTTCGATCTCAAATTGGATACGGTCGAGCATGAACGTGGCGTAGAAGCGGCGATGACCTACGCAACTGAGTTGTTCGAGGCGTCGACCATCGAGCGCATGGCGCAGCACTGGTACAATCTGCTGCACGCTATCGTTCGCCAGCCAAGCCAACAGGTGTCGGACTTGCCGCTGCTGAGTTTGCAAGAACAGCAGGCTATGGTGCGGGGTTGGAACGACACCCATGCCGCCTATCCGGATGCCCGCAGCATTCATTCGCTGATCGAAGCCCAGGTGTCTGCCACCCCCGATGCCCCGGCACTGGCCTTCGGCGAGCACACCCTGAGCTACGCCGAACTCAACCGCCGTGCCAACCAACTGGCGCACAAGCTGGGCGAACTGGGCGTGGGCCCGGATGCCCTGGTCGGCATCGCCATGGAACGCAGCCTGGAGATGGTCATTGGCCTGCTGGGCATCGTCAAGGCCGGTGGCGCCTACGTGCCGCTGGACCCTGAGTACCCGCAGGACCGCCTGAGCTACATGTTCGAGGACAGCGGGGTTGCCCTGCTGCTGACCCAGTCGCACTTGCGCGAAACCCTGCCGATCCCGGCTGGCCTGCGCAGCCTGGACCTGGATACCGAGGACCTGAGCGGCTACAGCGATGCCAACCCGACGATCGACGTGGCGCCGCTGAACCTGGCCTATGTGATCTACACCTCCGGCTCCACCGGTCGCCCGAAAGGCGCCGGCAACAGCCACCAGGCCTTGGTCAACCGCCTGTGGTGGATGCAGAAGGCCTACGGCCTGGACGCCAGCGACAGCGTGCTGCAGAAAACCCCGTTCAGCTTCGACGTGTCGGTGTGGGAGTTCTTCTGGCCGCTGATGACCGGCGCGCGCCTGGTGGTGGCCCAGCCGGGCGCGCACCGCGACCCGCAGCTGCTGGTAGACGCCATCAACCACAACGGCATCAGCACGCTGCACTTCGTGCCGTCGATGCTGCAGGCGTTCATGACCCACGAAGCGGTGGAAAGCTGTGTCAGCCTCAAGCGCGTGGTGTGCAGCGGTGAAGCGCTGCCGGCCGAGTTGGCCCGCCAGACCCTGCAACGCCTGCCGCAAGCGGGCCTGTACAACCTGTACGGCCCGACCGAGGCGGCAATCGACGTCACCCACTGGACCTGCCAGCCAGACGAAAGCATCAGCGTGCCGATCGGCCAGCCGATCGACAACCTGAAAACCCACATCCTCGAAGGCAGCCTGCAACCGGCGGTGCGCGGCAGTGCCGGCGAGCTGTACCTGGGTGGCGTGGGCCTGGCCCGTGGTTACCACCAGCGCCCGGCGCTCACCGCCGAGCGCTTCGTGCCGGACCCGTTCAGCGACAACGGTGGGCGCCTGTACCGCACCGGCGACCTGGCGCGTTACCGCGCCGACGGCGTGATCGACTACGCCGGGCGTATCGACCACCAGGTGAAGATCCGCGGCCTGCGTATCGAGCTGGGCGAAATCGAAGCACGCCTGCTGGAACTGCCCAGCGTGCAGGAAGCGGTGGTACTGGCCCAGGACGGGCCAAGCGGCAAGCAACTGGTGGGCTACGTGGTGCCCGCCGACAGCACGCAGGAGCAGGGCGCGCTGCGCGACAGCCTGCGCGAAGCGCTGAAGGCTGGCCTGCCGGACTACATGGTGCCAACGCACCTGCTGCTGCTTGAGCAACTGCCAGTAACCCCGAACGGCAAGCTGGACCGCAAGGCCCTGCCGCAGCCGGATGCCAGCGCGCTGCAGGGTGAGTATGTGGCGCCACAGAGCGAGCTTGAGCAGCAGATTGCGGCGATCTGGGCGGATGTACTGAAGCTTGAGCAGGTGGGCTTGACCGATAACTTCTTCGAGCTGGGTGGGGACTCGATCATTTCCTTGCAGGTGGTCAGTCGTGCGCGTCAGCAGGCGATTCACTTTACCCCGAAAGACCTGCTTCAGTCCCAGACAGTCCAAACCTTGGCAACGCTGGCACAACGCTCACGGGCTGGGCAACAGGACCAAGGATTGGTTGCCGGGGTATCACCGTTGATCCCTGTTCAAGCTGCGTTCTTCCAACGTGATATCCCGCAGCGTCATCACTGGAACCAGAGCGTGCTGCTAAACCCTTCAGAAGCGCTAGATGCGCAGAGCCTGAAGGCGGCGATTGCGGCGGTGGTCATGCATCATGATGTATTGCGTGCGTCGTTCGAGCAGCACGAAGGAAGCTGGCAGGCTACATTCGGCGAGCCCGATGCAGAGAACCTTTTATGGGTTCGAGATCACCTGCATATGCAAGACTTGGAGCATACCGCCGCTGAAGCTCAGCAAAGTTTGAGCCTGAGTGGAGGTCCGCTTCTGCGTGCAGTGCTCGCTGCAATGCCCGATGGCTCGCAAAGATTACTGCTGGTGATTCACCACCTCGTGGTGGATGGCGTATCGTGGCGGGTGCTGCTGGAGGATCTGCAACAGGCCTATCAGGCACTGCGAGACGCAAAACCTGTGCAGTTGCCCGCCAAGACCAGTTCCTTCAAAGCCTGGGCCACCCACTTGCAAGCGTACGCGCAAAGCCCGCAGCTCTTGGCCGAGCTTGGTTACTGGCAGCAGCAACTTCAAAACGCCAGTGATGCCCTGCCGTGCGACCATCCCGGCGGGAGCAATCAGCAGTGCCATGCAACATCGGTTATCACCCGTCTTGATCGTGATATCACCCGGCAGCTTCTGCAGGACGCTCCAGCAGCCTATCGCACGCAGATCAACGACTTGCTTCTGACTGCGTTGGCACGTGTCATCGCGCGCTGGACCGGCCGGGACGAGGTGCTGGTGAAGCTAGAGGGGCATGGCCGGGAAGACCTGTTCGCCGATGTGGACCTGAGCCGCACGGTGGGGTGGTTCACTAGTATGTACCCAGTCAAGCTTAGCCCTCAGTCGGGCCTGGCAGCGTCGGTCAAGACGATCAAAGAGCAGTTGCGAGCGATCCCGAACAAAGGATTGGGTTATGGCCTGCTGCGCCATCTGGCAAGGGACGATGCCCGCGCTCTACTGGCGGCACTGCCGCAAGGCGAGATCGTGTTCAATTATCTGGGCCAGTTCGACGGCAGTTTCGATGAACAGTCGCGCTTGTTCGTTCCTGCCAAAGAGTATGGCGGTGCGACACAGGACAGCCAGGCGCCCCTGGGGAGCTTGCTGGCACTCAATGGCCAAGTTTACGGTGGCGAGTTGAAATTGGCCTGGAGTTTCAGCCGCGAAATATTTGACGAAGCAAGTATTCAGCAGTTGGCAGATGACTATGCGCAAGAATTGCAGGTGTTGATCGAGCACTGCTGCGATGCTCAACATCGAGGTGCAACGCCTTCGGACTTCCCGTTGGCAGCGCTTACGCAGTTGCAGCTGGAAACACTGCCAGTGGCAGTCGAAGCCATTACGGATATCTACCCGCTTTCGCCGATGCAGCAGGGCATGTTGTTCTACACCTTGCAAGAACCGGAATCGGCACTCTATATCAATCAGACAAGCGTGGAAGTCTGTGGCCTGGAAATCGACCGATTCCTCAAAGCATGGGAACAGGTCATTGCCCGGCACGACATTCTGCGAACGAGCTTCTGGACCTCAGCAGAGTTGCGTGATCCGTTGCAACTGGTGCACCGACGCGCCGAGCTTGCGGTCGTAGTCCACGATTGGCGCGATCTGACCGTCACCGCGCAGATGTTGGATGAGTTGGCTGCCGATGACGCGCAGATCGGTTTCGACCTGACGGCAGCACCGTTGATGCGACTCATGTTGGTTCGACTCGATGAAGACCGGTTGCACCTGATCTGGACACGCCATCATATTTTGATGGATGGCTGGAGTAATGCTCGGCTGCTTGGTGAGGTACTGGAGATCTACCATGGCCAGGTCTCGAACCCAGCTCGCAGCCGCTACGCCGACTACATCCGCTGGCTTGTACAGCAGCCCCAGTCTGAATTGGAGCGGTTCTGGACTGACAATCTCCGTAAGCTGGAAATACCCACCCTGCTGACCGGTAGCATCGCCGCAGAGGTCGACAGCAGTCTGCAGGGTCATGATGCGCTTTATCTGCGTTGGGACGAAACAAAAACCCAGTGGCTGCGCGAGCAATCCCAGAAGTTGCGAGTAACGCCCAACACGTTGATTCAGGCAGCCTGGCTGTTGGTGTTGCAACGTTACACCGGGCAGTCATGCGTGTGCTTCGGGGCAACCGTAGCTGGGCGCCCGGCTGGCTTGCCAGGCGTCGATGAAATGCTTGGGTTGTTCATCAATACCTTGCCCGTTGTGCATGCGCCACAACCTGAGCAGACCGTCGCCGCTTACCTGCACGCGCTGCAAGGCTTCAACCTGGATCTGCGTGATCATGAACATGCAGCGCTGGCCGATGTCCAACGCTGGGCAGGGCGCCCAGGGCAACCTTTGTTCGATAGCATTGTGGTATTTGAAAACTACCCCGTGGATGAGCGTTTGGAGGAGGGCAGCGGGGCTGACCTGCGCTTTGGTGAAGTACGCAACCGAGACGTAACCAATTACGCCATGGATTTGGCCGTTCACCTGGGGGGAACCCTGTCGATCGAGTTCCTTTACTTGCGTAACCGATTCACCGAGTCTGCCACCTCCCTTTTGCGTGGCAGTTTTGAACGCTTGCTCGAGGCGATGCTTGGCGATCCTGATGCAACGGTTGGCAGCCTTGATATGTTGACCTTGGCACAGCAGCGACTTGACGAACAGCGCAACGTCTTGCCTGTCTCCGCTAGATCGTTGCCTCGACTGGCTCAGCGCATCGCGGAGCATGCGCTCCTGTGTCCTGATGCAGAGGCTGTCGTGTGTGGGGGGCACAAGCTGAGTTATGCGCAACTCGATGAGCAGGCCAATCGTCTGGCTAACCAATTGATCGCCCTTGGAGCTGCTCCTGAGCGCACGATCGGTATCGCTCTGGAACGTTCAGTGGATGTGATCGTGGCATTCTTGGCGGTGATGAAAACGGGCGCTGCTTACGTGCCGCTGGACATCGACTACCCACAAGAACGGCTGCAATGGATCGTCGAAGACTCGGGCATGCACTTGCTGTTGACCAGCAGTGGTATTCGAAATCGCTTTAGTAAAACGCAATCATGCGTGGAGATCGATCGTTTGCCCGTGAGCGAACAGTCGACCCAGGCTCCGACACCCCTCGTTGATGGCGATAACCTTGCCTATCTGATCTACACCTCAGGTTCGACCGGCAAACCCAAAGGCGTCGCGGTTAGCCAGGATCAGATCCGTATGCATTGCGAGGCGATTGCCGAGCTCTACGAGATGGACACGGCCACGCGAGAGTTGCTGTTCATGTCGTTTGCCTTCGACGGCGCTCAGGAACGCTGGCTGTCGACATTGTCGTCTGGTGGCAGCCTGGTCATCCGGGATAACCGCTTGTGGGCTGCCGAAGAAACCTTCCGCGTGTTGCATGAAGAACGCATCGATATAGCCTGTTTCCCACCGGCCTACTTGCAGCAGCTGGCCGAATTCGCAGCGAGTCAGCAACAGCCGGCACCACCGGTACGCATCTATTGCTTTGGTGGTGATGCAGTACCGGATGCGCTGTTTGAACTGGTCAAGCGTACTTTGCGACCACGCTTGCTGACCAATGGCTACGGCCCGACCGAAACCGTTGTGACACCGTTACTGTGGAAAGTGTCGGCTGCGCAATCCTGCCGGGCGGTTTATGCCCCGATCGGTGATCGGGTCGGCAAGCGCACTTTGCATGTCCTTGACCAGAACCTGAACCCTGTGCCTGATGGAGTTTCGGGAGAGTTGTACATCGGTGGTGAAGGTGTCGCCCGCGGCTACCATCAGCGTGCGGAGCTCACCGCTGAACGTTTCGTGGCAGACCCCTTCGGCCAGGGATCTCGTTTGTACCGGACGGGTGATCGGGTACGACGCAGGGCTGATGGCGTCATCGACTTTATTGGCCGCCTGGATAATCAGTTGAAAATCCGCGGCTTCCGTATCGAACCGGGCGAGATCGAAGCGAGGTTGCGTAACCTGCCTGATGTCAGGGACGCTGTGGTGGTGGCGCGTGAAGGGACGACAGGCAAACAACTGGCCGGCTACGTGGTGACGGGCTCAGCCAGCACTACGACAACACAATTGCGGGACGCTTTGCGTGCAGAGTTGCCGGACTATATGGTGCCGACGCAGATGATGATCCTGCCCGCGTTACCACTCACACCGAATGGCAAGATCGATCGTAACGCGTTGCCCGCGCCGGGCGGTACAATTGCTCAGCGCCGGGTAGCACCGCGTAATGAGGCAGAGCAAGTATTGGCGCAGATTTGGGCCGAGGTGCTTGAAGTGGAAGCTGTCGGTATCGACGATAACTTCTTCGAGTTGGGCGGTGATTCGCTGCGTGTACTCAAGATGCTTTCCAAGGTACGCGCGCACTCGGGCTTGGCCATTGATCTGAAGTTGCGCGACGTCATGGGTAAACCCACCATCGGCGAGCTGTCGGGCTACAGCGTGAACGATGAGTGTCTCAACCCCTTGTTGTTGCTCAACGCTCGCGTTGAGGATGAAGCTCCGTTGTTCTGCCTGCATGCAGGGTTTGGCACGGTGTTCGATTACGATCCACTGGCCCGCCGGTTGGATGGCCACTGTAGTGTCTATGGTTTGCAGTGCCGCATGCTGCTGAACCATCAGTGGCAGGACGATTCGCTGCAGTCCATGGCCATCGACTACGCCCAGTATATTCGTCAGCAACAACCCGAAGGTCCCTACCGTTTGGCTGGGTGGTCGCTGGGGGGGGCATTGGCAGTGCTGGTGGCTCAAGAACTGGAGGGCCAGGGGCAGCAGGTTTCGTTCCTGGGGCTGGTGGATAGCTTCATTCCATCGGCTGCCGAGCCGCAAGTCGAGGACGATTGGAACCGTGATCTGGAAGCGTTCCTCAGCGTGGTTCTGGGCGTTGAAAAATCAATGATTTCAGTGCCTCGTGTCAACCAGGGCACCCAGGACCAAGTGCTCGAAGGGATCATTGATGAGGCCCTGGCTCGGGTTGGAAACGGCTCGGGGCTCGGCGGCCTCGACAGTGGTGAGCTTGCCCATACCTTCCAGGTAGCCATGCAATTGAAGGCGCTTTCATTGCAACTCAATGGCTTGCCCGTCACTCGGGCTTCGGCAGTGTGTTGGTGGGCGGGGCGGGACGTTGCGTTCCCTCTGATCGAAGGCTGCCTTGAACACCTGAGGGTCGATGCCGACCACTACAGCATCCTCGGGCACAGAGCAGTTGTTGAGGGCTTGGTGACCAGATTGCTGACCCGGATGCTTACCGACTGAGGCAGATCAGCCGCCCCTCTGGGGCGGCTACGCTAGAAACTGCGCGCCGTCGACCTAGGTTGACGGCGTTTTTTTTTCCGAAATGTCAGGTCTGCTGGATCAGGCAGGCAAGAAAAATGCGGCGTTACTCCAATGAAGTAACGCCGCATCAAGGGGGAGTGCTGCTTGGTCAAGCCAGGCAGGTGAGGCTTAGAAGTCGTAACGCAGGTTTACAGTGGCATTACGCGGCGCACCGTAGTGGCCGTAGTTGCCAGCGAAGCCGGCGTAGTATTTCTCGTCGAAGAGATTGTTGACGTTCAACGTAGTACTCAGGTGATCGGTGACCTGATAGCGCGCCATCAGGCTGGCAACGTAGTAGTCGTCCTGTTTGGCCCAGGTTTGCCAGCGGCTAAAGTACAGCGCTGTACTGGAGTTCCAGTTCACACCACCGCCCACGGTCAGCTTGTCCCATTCGCCCGGCAGGCGATAAGTGGTCCAAAGGCGCAATGTATCGGTGGGAAGCTGGGCCAGCAATTTATTGCCGTCTGCATCCTCACTGCGCGACCAGCTGTAGCCTGCTTGCACGTTCCAGCCGGTTGCGACTTCACCTGTCAGTTCCAGGTCTACACCTTTGGTTTTGGCACCGTTGATTGCTCGGTATGCACTTTCGCCTTGACTGTCGGGAATGGTCTGCCCGGTGGCTTCGGCGAGGTTGTCGCGTTGGATGACATAGGCTGCAACAGCGGCATTGAGGCGGCTATCGAAGAACTCGCCTTTCCAGCCAACTTCATAGTTCTTGCCGAGCACGGGGTCCAAGGGTTTGCCATCGATGTCGCGTGCCGATTGAGGTTTGAAAATATCGGTATAGCTTGCGTAGATGGACTGCTCTGGGGTCAGGTCGTAAACGATGCCGGCGTACGGCGTGACGACGCCGGTTTTCCCGATGTGATAGTCGGTGGGTGTACGTACGACCGTGAGGACTTTGGAGTAATAGTTGTAGCTATAGTCAGTGCCGCGTGCACCCAAAATGAGGTGGAGCTGGTCTGTGAAGTTCAGGCGGGTCGCTGCGAAGTAGCCCGTTTGGCGTGAGTTGATATCGAAGTCCAGAAGCGGGGTGTAGCTGTCTGGCTTGGCCAGTTCGTTATCCCAGGAATTGAAATCGATGACCGTCGAGCCGCCAACGCCCAGGTAAGAAAAGTGGTCATTGTCATACTCTTGATAATTGGCACCCACAATCAGGTCATGAGACCGCCCAAATGCTTCGAAAGGGCCTTTGAGGGTAATATCCAAACCTTGCTGAACCTGCGTAGCTGAAGACTTGCCGACGTCAGCGGTGCCTTGGTTAGTCGAAGGATTCAACGTCGACGAGCCGGTACCCGTCAGGTAGTTTGCTACGCCCACGTTGCGATCCACGTCCATGTAGTTCGCCGCGAGTGTAAACTGCCAGTCATTGGCCAATTGTTGCTCGACGTTCAAGGTGTAGTTATAGGTGTCGTATTCGTCGAATGCCCAGCGCGCACCGGAACTCGTCGAGCGCGAGAAGTTGGTTTGCTGACCATTGTTGTAGATCAAGGGAACCCCAGGCGAGCCGGTGGCCTTGTACTTTTGGTAATCAACGCCGAAACGGACCAGCGTGGAGTCGGTCACGTCGGCCTCTACGACGCCGTACACGATGTCCTTGCGTTGCGAGTACCAGTCCATGAAGGAGTTGTTGTCCTGCTTGGCTGCCACGAATCGGCCACGTACTTTGCCGTTATCAGTCAATGGACCCGAAACGTCTGCTTCAAGGCGATTGAAGTCCCAAGAGCCCACGGCGCCTTGTACGTACGACTGAAAATGAGCGGTTGGACGTTTATGTATGACGTTAACGACACCGCTTGGATCACCAGCACCGGTCATCAGGCCAGTTGCACCGCGTACAATTTCGACACGGTCATACAGCGCCATGTCCAGCAAAGTGCCTGGCATGGTGCGCGTCTGGTTTTCCTGGGTAGTGGTGACACCGTCGATCTGGTAAGTGTTGATCTGGCTGCCACGTGAATAAATGTTGAAGCGCTCGCCACCGTCCTGCGACATCGTGATACCCGGTGTCTGGGTCAGCACTTCGCTCATGCTGTGAAGTTGCTGGTCATCCATGCGCTGGCGAGTCATGACACTGATCGTTTGCGGGGTCTCCCGAATCGACAGGTTCATCTTGGTTGCCGTGCTGGTCAACCCCGTGGTGTAGGACCCTGTGCCTTCGGTAGTTGCGCCAAGCCCCGTGCTATTGACGTTGGTCGCCGAAAGCTCGACCTGGCCTTCCTTTGCTGCGGCGCTGCCGGTCACGGTGACCGTGTTGCCGTCGATTTGGTAGCGCAGCCCGGTACCGGCCAGGAGGATGCCTAGCGAGGAGGCCAGGTCATGGCGGCCTTTGAGCGACGCAGAACGCGTTCCACCGACATCTTCCGGGCTATACAACACCTGTGTATCCGTCTGCTTGGCCAGCGCCTGCAGCGCCGAATTCACCGACTGGGCCGGAATATCCAGGTTCCACTCCTGCGCCTGTACCTGGGCAACCATTGCACCAGACAGCGCCAGCCCCAGGCCGACGCGGGACAACGCGCCCTGAGGGCGGAATGAATGACGAATCAGTAAAGCTTTGGCAAGCGGATTGAGCGCGCCGGGCAAGGACTTGGACATCTGTTGCGGTCTCGTTGGCAGAGGGTTTTATTAATGTCAGCTATAGGACGCAGCACCTGTGAAAAACCGGAACGATTCTTATTGACTGTTTTTTCACAGGCACTGCGTTAACTGCGTCACACGGTCACAATTCCCGTGCTACGCGAAAGCCGAGGAAGTCGCCGCGGGTGGTCTTGAGGCGGTCGTTGCGGTTGGCCGAGCGCGAGAAGATCGGTGGCTCGCCCCAGTCGTTGCCGCGCATGTGCGCGCGGATGCACTTGGGGTCCTGGATCCAGGCGCTGCCGTCGCTGGGGGCGCCTTCGTAGCTTTCGTGGTAGCAGTCGGCGACCCACTCATAGACGTTGCCGTGCATGTCGTACATGCCGAAGGCATTGGGCGGGTAGCTGCCAACTGGCGAGGTGTAGGCGTAGCCGTCCTTGGGGCCGTAGGTGTTGGCGTGCTTGCTGATTTCGTACTTGCCTGGCTCGTCGAAGGGGAAGGGGAACGAGCCTGTGGAGCCGGCGCGGGCGGCGTACTCGCGTTCAGCTTCGCTGACCATGCGGTAGGGCTTGCCGGTGGTCTTGGCCAGCCACCGGGTGTAGGCCTGCACTTCGTCGTAGTCGACGCACACTGCCGGCTGGCGGGGGCCTTGCGGGTAGCTCGGCTTGCTGGCCTCGCACCAGCGGCCTGGGCGCTCGTCACCACTTTTGATGACGGTGCCGGTGGCCTTGATGTAGGCGTTCAGTTCGCCTGCGGTGACCTGGTAGCGGCTCATGGCGAACGGCTTGGCGAAGGTTACGGTGTGCAGCGGGCCCTCGTCGGGCTGACGGCCGACTTCATCATCGGGGGCGCCCATCACGTAGCTGCCGGCGGGCAGTACGACCATTTCGGGGCAGTCCTTGCAGTCCTTGAACACCTCGCCAGGCTTGCTGGCGGCATGGGCGTAGGCGCTGACCAACAGCAGGCAGGTGATTTGCGCTGGCCGGAAGAGCCAGGTGGATACGTTCATCGGTGCTCCTTGAGACGGGGGAATGCGTGCTGCGTTTCGCATTCAGACGAGTTCGGGTGGTGGAAAATTAACCAGCCCTGTAAGTGGGGGGCCAATAAACAGCGCGCGCCATGGCTGCGGGCATGGCTTGTCAGCCACGAAGCACCGGGCTATAGTCCAGGCCATTGTTCTCTTCCCGAAGACCTGTTCATGCCAGCCAGCCCTTCCACCACCTGCTTTGCCCTCGCGCCAGTCGCGGGCACGGTCGTGCGTGGCAGCCAGCAGCCGGCCATGAGTCACTACCCACCACCACCTGTCAGTGGCGTCGTAGGCGGCGTAGCTCCGCCTCCTTGCGTGGTCGTGCTGGGCTGATCGGCGTCTGCCGAACCCCTCGCACCCGCAACCTACTGAACACGGTCGGCAGCTTCCCTCGCTGAAGTAAACGCCCGCCGTCTGGCTTTTTCGCCTTCTATCAGGTGGCAATACATGTCTGTCTTCAACAAAGCATCCGTGGCCTCGGCGGCCACCACCAGCCTGTTCGTCCTGCTCTGGAGCAGTGGCGCGATCGTATCCAAACTCGGCCTTGCCCATGCCAGCCCGTTTGCCTTCCTGCTGCTGCGCTCAGGGCTGGCGCTGACCGGCCTGTTGCTGATCGGCCCGTTGCTGGGGCTGCGCTGGCCGTGCAGCCGCGGCGCCATCCTGCGGGCCCTGGGCACCGGCTGCGTGCTGTTGGGCGCCTACCAGATCTTCTACCTGCTGGCGCTCAATACCCATGTCACCCCCGGCGTGATGGCGACGGTGATGGGCGTGCAACCGATCCTTACCGTGGTGCTGATGGAACGGCAGCGCTCCTGGAGCCGCCTGTTCGGCCTGGGCCTTGGGCTGGGTGGGTTGGTGATGGTGGTGTACCAGGGCATCAACCTGGGCGGGGTGTCGCTGCTGGGCATGCTGTTCGCCCTGCTGGCACTGGCCAGCATGACCTTTGGCTCGATTCTGCAAAAGCGCATCACCGACAACCCCATGGGCACCTTGCCGCTGCAGTACATCGCAGGCTTCGCCATGTGCGCCGTGTTCGCGCCAATGCAACCACTGCAGGTGGAGTGGACCGGCGGCTTCGTCGGTGCGCTTTTGTGGATGGGGCTGGTGGTGTCGTTGCTGGCGACCCTGCTGCTGTACCGGCTGATCGCCAAGGGCAACCTGGTCAATGTCACCAGCCTGTTCTACCTGGTGCCGGCGGTGACTGCAGTGATGGATTTGCTGATCTTCGGTAACCGCCTGGCGCCGCTGAGCCTGCTGGGCATGGGGCTGATCGTGGTCGGCTTGTTGTTCGTGTTCCGCAAGCCGGCGGCGCGGTTGGCCGAGGCCTAAGGCCTAGCGGAACTCTTCGGGGATGGCGTGGCGCAACACGCCTTCCTCGAAGTCCAGGGTGCCGGCTTCGCGCTGGGTCAGCAGGTAGTAGAGCAGGGTGCCCAGTGGCTGCGCCGGTGGCACTTCGACGGCCAGCATGCGCACGGCAGGCTCGGCGTGGCATGGGCAGCCGAATTCTTCGAGTGCGGCGCGCACCGGTTCGACATCGGCGGCGTGCTTTACCCGTACCCGGAACACCGAGGCGCCGCCGCTGCGTTGCAGCGCCTGGAACCAGACCTGTTCGCCGTCCTGGGTGGTGCTGATGAGGTCGCCGGGGGCGATGCCGTAGGCATAGAAGGGCGTGCTGTCGACCCGGTAGCCGCTGGCGGTGCGTTGCGCCCAGAGGCCTTCGACCGAGGCGGGCGGGTAGCCGTTGGCGTCCTGCGCCAGGCGCCAGAGCACAATCTTGTAGTCGCAGGTTTGCTCGGAAGGCATGGCAGCGGGGATCGGGAGGGCTGCGTATCGTAATGGGATTTGGGCCGGGTGTCTGTACCGTTTGGCATTGCGATGCGAGTGAGAGGTGCATGCCTTGGGGGTTTTGGCGCCTGTTGGATCGAGCGCCGCCCGCGCGGCGCTTCGCGAGCTGCGCTCGCTCCTACGTTTGTTTCGGGCCAGTGAGTCCTGGGGGATTGGCGCGCGAACGCCTTGGCGCATGGCGCGATATCGCGTCGTACCAACAAGGCGGTCGCGCGCGCCTGTCACAGGCGTTACTGGCCAAAAACAAACGTAGGAGCGAGCGCAGCTCGCGAAGCGCCGCGCGGGCGGCGCTGGATCTCGACGACCACACCGGCCTATCGGCGTACGCCTCAGAAGTAATAGCCGATATTGATATTGGTGCGGTAATACCAGTCATTGCTCCCCACCGAACTGGTGCTGGTCCACCCCGTACCGTTCTCCGCCCCACCAAACGGGTTGGCATTGCGTGCCCAGGTCAGGTCGACCCAGGCCATCACCGGCATCGCCAGGAACTGCACACCCACGGTGAACATCTGCGAATCGTCCCAGCCGCGCTTGTCTTTCATCATCCGGCTGTAGTCGCTGTACAGCTTGACCTTCTTCAACTGCCCAAGGCCCGGCGTGTACACGTCGTAACCAACGTTGAGCGCGGCGATGCTCGCCCTGGCGGCGATCAGGTACGCCGGGGTCAGGCCATTGCCGCCCATCAGCACGGCATCGTCGCTGACCCCCGCAGGGTTGCGCGGGTCGTAGGCGTAGCGAATGGCCTGGCCGGTGACCGTCCAATTACCCCAGTTGACCAGCGCATGCACGCCCGCCGCCCAGTAGCTGCCGTCATCGTGGGTGGTGGCGTTGTACAACTCAGCGCTGGCCAGCGAGGCACCCAGCTCGGTCTTCCAGCCCTCGCCTGTGAAGGTGCGGGCGACCCGGGCGTTGAGCTGGTTGCGCTTTTCGTTGTCCTGGCGCGATTGGGTGACGGCCACCGCGTTGTCGTCCAGGTCGCTGAAACGGCCGACTTCCGGCGAGTAGCGGATGCCGGTGGGCAGCATGCGCGGGAAATAGCCCAGTTGCAGGTCCCAGTCGCGGTCCTTGTAGCTGTACTTGAGGCCCGAGCCCGCGCTCACGCCATAGCCCATGAAGAACGGGATGTGGTAGCTCCAGCCGAACTGTGGGTACGGCTCAAGGCCGAACGGCTTGAGCGGGGCGCCCAGTTGCAGGCTGGACTGCTCGTCGATGCGGTAGCCGACGAAACCACGGTCGATGGCGCGCTTGCCGTCGTCCTGGAACCAGTAGCCGGCGTCGGCGAACAGTTGGCGGTGGCGGGCCTGGATGTCGAGGCGAAAGGTGTCGAAGAGCAAGCGGCCGTTGTTCTCGGTGGTGTCCCAATGCTCGTCGCGGTAGTTGATGCGCAGGGCGCCGCCGATGTCCAGGCTGCTCTGGCCGTCGTCGCTGCGCCAGGCGATGTGGGGGAAGGGCTTGCGGGGGCTGGGCGGCTGGTCGGGGGCCGCCGGGCCGGGCTCTGAGGCCAGGGTGGTGCAAGTGCAAACGAGCAGACCGAGGGTGATCAGGTACTGGTTCATGTTGTGCCCTGCAAGGTTGGGGCAGTTTTCGCGGGCAGCAGCGGGCCGTCACCCCTTTGCCGGGGTGTTTTTGGGGATAGCTGGCTGAGCGCGGAAAACTGGGGGGGTTATTGTTTTTTTGTGTTGCCTGGGGCGGCCTCTTCGCGGGGCAAGCCCGCTCCTACAAGGATCGTATGCGCTTTGTAGGAGCGGGCTTGCCCCGCGAAAGGGCCCTCACAGGCCACTCAGAGGTCGAGCACCAGGCGCCGGCTCTTGCAGCCCGATACGCACACCATCATCGAACCGTTGGCCGCACGCTCGGCCTTGGTCAGCACGCCGTCGCGGTGGTCGATGTCGCCTTCCAGCACCCGCGTCTCGCACGAGCCGCACACGCCTTCGCGGCAGCTGTGGTCGATGTCGCAGCCCGCTTCCAGCAACACGTCCAGCAGGTTCAGCCCAGGCTCCACCTGCAACGTCTTGCCGCTTTTGCTCAGCTCGACGCTATAGCTGTCCAGGGCGTCTTCGGCGGCGGCCACTTCCACGGCGGTGAACCGCTCGATATGCGCATGGGCGTAGCCCAACTGCTCGCACACCGCCTCAAACGTATCGAGCATGGGGGTTGGCCCGCAGCAGTAGAAATGCGTGTCCGCAGACCGCCCCGCCAGGTAATGCGACAGGTCTGGCAGCGTGCCTTTCTCGTCGTTGAAGTGGTACACCACCTTGGCCCCCAGCTCCGCCAGCGGCTCCAGCAGCGCCGCCTCGCGCCGCGAGCGGGCGCAGTAGATCAGCTCGGCGCTGCGCCCCAGAGCCAGCAACTGGCGGAACATGCAGTAGATCGGCGTGATGCCGATTCCGCCGGCCACCAGCACGCTGTGGCTGGCGCGGGTGTCGAGGGCGAAGTTGTTGCGTGGCGGGGAAATGCTCAGCTGCGTGCCCACCCGCAACTGCTCGTGCACATAGCGCGAACCGCCGCGGCTGGCGCGGTCGCGCAGAATGCCGACCACGTAGCGGCCCTGGTCGCTTGGCGAATTGAGCAGCGAGTAGCTGCGCACCAGGCCGTTGGGCAGGTGCAAGTCGATGTGCGCGCCGGCTTCGAACGGTGCGAACACCGTGTCGCCCCAGGGGCGCAGTTCGACGCTGATGATGCCGTCGGCTTCATGGCGCAGGGTATGCACCAGCGCGCTGACTGTGGATGCGTTGGACATCGCTCACCTCACGGCAGTTGTTTGGCTTCGATCAGGGCCAGCTGTTCCTTGGCCTTGCCCTTGAGGTAGCGGCGCAGGCGCACCACGCCAAGGTCGTGCTGGTACAGGTTCTCGCGCTGGTTGGCGTCCGGTTCCATGAACTCCAGCAGCACCCGGTCCTGCTCCAGCACCGCCCAGTGGCGTGCTTCCAGGCGGTTCTTGTAGAGGAAGCGCCAGGTGTCGCGCTGCCAGCCGGTCAGTGGCCGTGCTCGCCAGTGGAACACCGCCGCCAGGGCGCGGCTGCTTGGGGTGTAGCTGCCGATGATGGTGAAGTTGCCGCCTGGCCCGCCGGTTTTCGGGTAGGGGATTTCCAGGCGCAGCCAGTGGCAGCCGTTGTCGAGAAATTCGGTCCAGTCGAAGTTGACCCCGCGCTGGCCTTCCTTCTCGAAGAAAAAGCCCTGTTCGGTGTCACGGGTGACGAACTTGGCGGTGGCCTCGCCCTCGCTCATCGAGTGCGACATCTTGTGCAGGTAGGTGCCGTGCATCGGGTCCATGACGTTGTCGAGCACGTAGCGGTAGTCGCCCTTCCACTCGGTGTAGCACAGGAAGCTGCTCCACTCTGGCGAGGTCAGCTGCTCGGGCAGTACCAGCTCCGGTGGCGTGTCCAGGTGCGCGTCGCTGGCGTTGAACAGGAAGATTGCCCCAGCCGCCTCGCGGGTATGGAACATCCGCGTGGGGCGGCTGCCTTCAAGCTTGCAACCTGGGCTGCCGGGCACCTTGGTGACGGTGCCGTCGCAGCGCACTTCCACGCCGTGGTACGGGCACTGCAGGCGGTCGCCCAGCACCGGCCCCTGGGACAACGGCGCGCCGCGGTGCGGGCAATGGTCTTCAAGGGCGTGGACGCGGCCATCGTTGTCGCGCCACAGGGCGATCTTGTAGCCCAGGCGGCGGATCGACAGCGGCCGGTCGGTGAGCAGTTCCGACGGCAATACCGGGAACCACAGGTCTTTCAGGCCATTGGCCAGGTGTTGCTCAACAGGGTCGACGGTGACATGCATGTTCATCTTGTTCTACCTCCAGCGGGTCATTCGCCCAGCCGTGCCATCAGGGTTTGGAATGCGTCTTCGGTCCACTCGCCGCTGGTCAGCGGGCAGGGCGGGCCGGCCAGGTTGAGGTGGGCGAGCAGTTCGCCCAGCTGGCTTACGCCATTGCCGTAGGCACGCTCGATCGAGTCACCGAGCAGGTCCTCGAAGGGCGTGTTGGGGCGTTTGCGCGCCTGGTGGGGTTGCAGGTAGACCTCGGTGCTGCTCATGGTTTGGCCCTCAATTGTTGTTCGGTTTGTCGGTGAGGAATTTGCCTTGTGGCGCCTCGGCGTGTTGCTGGCGCCGGGTGTTGCCGTCGATGCCGCCGGCGATCGCCCATTCGGCGAACACTGTTGGCCCGGGTTCGAATTCGCGGGGTTGCCAGTCGCCGGTCAGTTGGTCTTCGTCGGCGTAGTACTCCACCAGCGCGCCGGCCGGGTTCTTGAAATACCAGAAGAACGCCGACGACACCGGGTGGCGGCCTGGGCCGATCTCGGTGGCCCAGCCGCAGCGCGAGATGTGCATGCCGCCGCCGAATACTTCATGCAGGTCACGCACGGTGAAGGCCACGTGGTTGAGCCCGGCGCGCGGGGCCGGCAGTTGCAGCATGAACAGGTCGTGGTGGCCGCCTTCCTCGGCGGTGCGCAGGAAGGCGCCGCGGTTGGGGTAGCGGTCCGAGGCCTGGAAGCCGAAACGCTCGTGGTAGAAGGCTTCGCAGGCGTTGACGTCGGTGACGAAGAACACCACGTGGCCCACTTCGATGGGCGTGGCGTGTGCGTACACCGGTGCTGGCTTGTTGATCCGGCCCTTGGTCTGCCAGGTATTGTGGCCGCTGCATTCGAGTTCCAGCGGCCGCTTGCGGGTCACCTGCAGGCGAATCGCCAGGCCATTGGGGTCGGTGCAGCCGATGCGGCCATTGCCTTCGACGAAGCCTGGGTCGTTGGCGATGCGCTGGCTGTACAGCGCAAGGTCAGCCTGGCTTTCCACGCCCCACACCACTTCGCGCACGGTCGAGCCGGCTTCGATGGCCGGGGGCAGGCCGGGCTTGTCGATGGCCGCGAGGATCACACGGCAGCCGTTGAGGGTTTCGAAGACGATTTCATCCTCGGCGGCGCTGACCTGGGTCAGCCCCCAGTCGCTGAAGAAGCGTGCACAGGTGGCCAGGTCCTCCACGCCGTAGGTGACTTCGTCGATGCCCAGTACGCTCATTGCCCTGCCTCCACGCCGGCCCAGGCCAGCGGCTGTTCGTTCATGCCCCAGTAGAGGCTTTTCTGTTCCATGTACTGCAGGATGCCCAGGCGGCCCTTTTCCCGGCCCAGGCCGCTGTCGCGCCAGCCGCCGAATGGGGTGGAGATGGAAAACTGCTTGTAGGTGTTGATCCACACCGTGCCGGCCTGCAACTTGCGGCCCAGGGCCCAGGCGCGCTTGTAGTCGCGGCTCCAGATACCTGCGGCCAGGGCGTAGAGGCTGTCGTTGGCCTGCTCCACCAGCTCGGCTTCGCTGTCGAACGGCATGGCCACCAGCACCGGGCCGAAGATTTCTTCCTGGCACACCTGCTGCTGGTTGCCCAGGCCTTCGAGGATGGTTGGCGGGTAGAAGTAACCCTGGTCGAACAAGCCGCCGCTCGGGCGCTGGCCGCCCAGGCGCAGGCGCCCGCCGGCGGCCAGGCCCAGGGCCACGTAGCGCTCCACCGACTCCCGGTGGGCGGCGCTGATCAGCGGGCCCATCTGCGTGCGTTCGTCGGCCGGGTCGCCCAGGCGCAGTTGCGCGGCGGCGGCGGTGAGGCGGGCCATGAACGGTTCGTACAGCTTGCGTGCGACGAACAGCCGGGAGCCAGCGATGCAGGCCTCGCCGGAGGAGCTGAAGATGCCGTACAGCACCCCGGCCACGGCGTGGTCGAGGTCGGCGTCTTCAAGCACGATGGTCGGCGACTTGCCGCCCAGTTCCAGCGATACCGGCATCATCTTGTCGGCGGCGATATGGGCGATGTGCTTGCCGGTGCCGGTGCCGCCGGTGAACGACACTCGCTTGACCAGCGGGTGGCGGGTCAGGGCATCACCCAGCAGCGAGCCCTTGCCCGGCAGCACGCTGACCAGCCCCTTGGGCAGGCCGGCGTCGTCGCAAATGCGCGCCAGTTGCAGGGCCAGCAGCGGGGTGATTTCCGCCGGTTTGATCACCACGGCATTGCCGGCGGCCAGGGCGGGGGCAACCTTCTGCGCTTCGCTGGCAATCGGTGAATTCCACGGGGTGATGGCCGCCACCACGCCCATCGGCTCATACAGGCTCATGCTGACGAAATCACCGCGCGACGGGGTGATGGTTTCTTCCAGGGTTTCGCAGGCGGCGGCGAAGAACTGGAAGGTGCCGGCGGCGCTGGCCACCAGGGCGCGGGTTTCATTGATCGGCTTGCCGTTGTCCTGGCGTTGCAGTTGCGCCAGCTCCTCGGCGCGTTCGCGAATCAGCCCGGCAATGCGGTACAGCACGGCAGCGCGCTCGTGGGGTTTACGCTGCGCCCAGCCGCTGTGCAGGAAGGCCTGGTGCGCGCCCTGCACGGCGGCCTCGACGTCATCGAGGTTGGCGGCGTTGAGCCAGGCCACCGGCTCGCCCGTGGCCGGGTAGCAGGTGGCGTAGCGTGCGCCGCCGCCCAGGCGCCAGGTGCCGGCGATGCACAGGGGTAAAGTCTGTTCCAAGGTCATGGCGTTCCCCTAGATGGAAATGGCATGGGCATGGTTGCCCAGGGCGCGGACCACGCTGTAGACGGTCAGTGCCGAGGTTTTCGGGTTGGCCTGCAGGGGCTTGCCGTGCAGGCTCATTTCAAAGCCGCCGAAGGTGCCGCGGGCCTTGACCTGGTGCACGTTCTCGTCGCCGTGCGGGTCGGCCACCAGGGTTACCCAGGTGCGGTCCAGGCCAAGCCCTGCCAGCGACAGGGTGGCGGCGACGTTGGCATTCTTCGGGTACAGCCGGGCGGCCTCGCGGGCGCTGCCCTGGAAAATCACCGTGGCTTCGCGCAGGCTGTCGAGGCTGCACACCTGCTCGGCCGGGGTGCCCTTCCAGGCACGGGCCGGCTTGCGCCCGGTGTACTCCACGGTGTCCAGGCCGCCGACCTTGGCCGCCGACAGCGCATCGATGCCGCCGATGGCGCCGGGCAGCAGTTCGATGCGCGTGTTGCCCTGCGCCGCTGCCGTTTCCAGGCGCTCGACCAGCCCCGGTTGCGACAGCGCACCCACCGACACCACCAGGCACGGGATGCCGCGCGCCAGCGCTGGCAGCACGTGCTCTTCGATGGCGCGGTGGCCGGCGCATTCAAGCAGCAGGTCGGGGCGTGCATCGGCCGGCAGCGCGGTGAGCACCTGCGGTGGCCGGCGCAGGCGCGCCAGGCGCTCGGCCACCAGCGCTTCGGAGCCGGGCGAGGCAATGACCGCGTCCACCTGCAACTGGCGGTCGTGCTCCAGTAGCTCCAGCACAGCCACGCCAATGGCGCCACAGCCGATCATGGTGATATGCAGCATGGGCAAGTCCTCAGGCGGCGGTGGCTTTCTGCGAGCGGGTTTCGCTGTTGGGCGGGCCTGCGAAACGGGTGGCGAAGGGGCCGACGCTGAGCATGTCGACTTCCAGCAGGAACGGCCCGTCGCTGCCCAGCGCGCCTTCGAGCACCGTGCCGAAGTCCTTGAGGTCGCGCACCAGGCCATGCTTGAGGCCCAGGGCGTCGGCGAGCTTGGCGTAGTCCGGCGTGTGCAGCTCGACGTAGGCGTGGCGGGCGCCGTAGATGGCGTCCTGGATATTGCGGATGACCCCGTAGCGCTGGTCGTTCATCAGCAGGATCACCACATTGGCTTTTTCCTGCACCAGGGTCGCCAGTTCGCCCAGGTTGAGGATGAAACCGCCGTCACCGGCCAGGGCGAACACCTTGCGCCCCGGGGCCGTTTCGGCGGCGGCGATGGCGGCGCCGATGCCCATGGCCAGGCCCTGGCCGATGCCGCCGCCCAAGGCGTGCACGCCGGCTTGCGGGTGGTACAGGTTGAGCAGGCGGTTGCCCCAGATGCTGTTGGACAGGGTCACGTCGCGCACCCAGGTGAAGTTGCGCCCGGTCTGCGCCTGCAGTTGCTCGACCATGGCCGAATACGGGCCGAGGTCGGCGACCAGCTGTTTGCGTGACTCGGCGCGCACGGCCTTGAGCTCGCCGATGAACGCCGGGTCGATGTTCAGCCGCCCTTGCAGGCGGTCGGCCAGGCCTTCCAGGGCCCGCGCGGCATCGCCGCAGATGAACAGGTCGCTGGGGTAGCTGCGGCCTTCGCTGGCCGGGTTGGCGTCGATGCGCAGGGTGGTGCGTGGCAGCTTCAGGGCGTACTTGAAGGTTTCGTTGCTGCGCAGCCGGGAGCCAGCCACCACCAGCGCGTCGCAGGTCTGCATGAAGCCTTCGACCAGCTTGTTCTGCGAGAAGGCGCCCAGGCAGCGCTCGTCGTCCTCGTTGACCACGCCGCGGCCCTGGGTCGAGGTGATCACGCCCACGCCCATGTCCAGCAGGCGCTTGACCTGCGCACCGGCGTGGCGGGCACCGCCGCCAAGCCAGAGCAGCGGGCGGGTGGCGCTGGCCAGGCGCTCGGCCACCAGGTCCAGCGCTTCGGGGGCCGGGGCGGCGACCGGCACTGGCAGCGGCGACAGGTCGCCGGGCATAGGGATCAGCGCCGACTGGATGTCGATGGGGATTTCCACGCTGACCGGGCCGGTGGGCGCGGTCAGGGCGGTTTGCACGGCAAGCTTGAGGGTGCTCAGCGCGGTTTCCACGCTGCGCACGCGAAACGCCGCCTTGGACACCGCCTTGAGCATGGTCAGCTGGTCACGGGCCTCGTGGATGTAGGCCAGCTCCTGGTCGAGGTAGGGCGTTTCGATCTGCCCGGTGATGTGCAGCAGCGGGGTGCCGGCGGTCAGTGCCTCGACCATCGCCCCGGCGGCGTTGCCGGCCGCGGTGCCGGTGGAGGTCAGGCACACGCCCAGGCCGCCGACGCTGCGGGCGTAGGCATCGGCCATGTTGGTGGCGCCGGCTTCGCCACGGGCCATGATGAAGCGAATGTTGCCGCGCACGGCGAAGGCGTCGAGGATCGGCATGTTGTGGATCGAGATCACGCCGAACGCGGCCTTGACCTCGCACTGTTCGAGAAACGCGGTGATCACGGCACCGACGGTGACGGTGTTTTCGTTACGCATGGCGGGACAAGCCTCCAGAAACATCGATATGACTGCCAGTGGTGTAGGACGACAGCGGTGAGGCCAGGAACAGGATGGCCTGGGCGGCCTCCTTGGGCAGCCCAAGGCGGCCCAGGGGAATCTGTTTGCGGCGGGCCAGGTGGGCGGTCCATTGCGCCCAGTCCAGGGCACGTTCCTCGCGCGCCTCGAAGCGCCGGCGCCACTGGCCGGACTCCACCAGGCCAATGAGGATGCCGTTGACCCGAATGCCCTGTTCGGCGAACTCGAAGGCCATCGAGCGCACCAGGTTCTTCAGCCCGGCACGGGCCGCCGAGGTGGCGACCATGTGCGGCTCGGGCTGGCTGGCCAGCAGTGAGTTGACACAGACGATCGACGCACCAGGCTGGCCTTGCAGCTGAGGGATGAAGGCGCGCACCGGGTGGATCACCGAGAAGAACTTCAGTTGCAGCTCTTCGGCCCAGGCGGCGTCGCTGGTATCGGCAAAGGTCGACACGCGGCCTTGCCCGGCGTTGTTGACCAGTACCTGCGCCGGCCCCAGCGCGGCCTGGCTGGCGGCGGCGAAGGCCTGCACGGCGTTGGCATCGAGCACGTCGCACACCTGGGCCAGCAACTGGGCCTGGGGGAAGCGCTGGCGCAGGTGGGTTTCAGCGCTGCGCAGACGGTCTTCGTTGCGGCCACAGAAGGCCACGCGGGCGCCGGCTTCGAGCAGCAGCTCGACGCAGGCCAGGCCAATGCCGGACGAGCCGCCGGTGACGATGGCGGTGCTGTCGTGGAGTTGGTAGAGGTTCATGCTCAGTCTCTCATCAGCGCAGTGACCTGGCCGGCGCCGGGTCGGTAGTTGAGCAGCCGCGACAGCTCATCGGCGCTGGTGCGCACCTGGCCGAGCAGGCTGTCGAAATTGATATGGCCAACCTGGGCGGTGGGAATGGTCAGGCCCAGCGCGGCGCTGACCCGGCCGCTGGCGTCGCGTACCGGCGCGGCCAGGGTGGAAATGCTCGACTCGAAGAAGCCTTCGCCGTGCACGTAGCCGCGCAGGCGGTCGGCCTGCACCAGGTCGAACAGCTCCAGCACGGTTTTCGGCGTGCTGGGCGAGTGCCGTTCCAGGTGCTCCTCGGGGTACAGCTCGCGCAGTTCGGCCAGGCTCAGGTCGGCCAGCAGCACGCGCCCCAGCACCGTGGCATGGGCCGGCAGGCGGGTGCCGACGGTGACCGCGCTGGAGAACACCGACGGCGGCGACACCTTGGCCACGTAGACGATCGAGCGGCCGTCGCGCACCACCAGGTTGCTCGGGTAGTTCAGGTGGTCGCACAGCCGCGCCAGGATCGGCTGGCCCAGTTCGGTGAGTTCCAGCGAGGCCAGGTACTCGAAGCCCAGGCGCAGCACCGACATGCCCAGGCGGTATTCGTTGCCGCTGCGGGTGACGAAGCCCATGGCTTCCAGGGTGCTCAGCAGGCGGAAGATGGTCGAGCGTGGCAGCCCCAGGCGGCGGGCCAACTCGGGGGCGGTAAGGGTGCGGTTCTGCCGGCTGAATTCGCACAGCAGCAACAGGCCGCGCTCAAGGCCGGGGACGGTATAGCGGTCCTGGTTGTCCTTCATGGCATCCGTATCGTTCATTGCACGCTACCTGTGAAAGAGGCGTCCAGTGCCCGGGCCAGGCGCCGGGTCACCGTTTCGGGTTGTTCGATGGCGCAGGCATGGCCGGCGCCGTGAATCAGTTGGAACGGCGCGGCAAACGCCTGGGCGAGGGCCCGGCAGTCGTCGGCCGTGGTTACCGTGTCGGCGCTGCCGCCATGCACCTGGCAGGGCACCTGTTGCTGGCGGTAGCGCAGCAGGTCATCGCCGCACAGCAGCTCGATGGCCTGGCGGTAGCCGGCCGGTGCCAGCCGCGCCATGTTCCAGCGCACCCAGGCCAGGGCACTGGCGCTGGCGGAGGCAGACACCAGGTGGGCGCTGCGGCTTTCGGCGAGGCCGGCAATACCTTGGCGGTGCAGGTCGTGCAGGCGCTTGTCGCGCACCGCCTGGCCGTGTTCGGGCCGGGCGCCGTAGCCGCGTGCCGGGCTCAGCAACACCAGTTCACTGACCCGCTCGGGGTGGCGCTGGGCGAACGCGGCGGCGGTGAGTGCGCCGAGCGAATGGCCCACCAGCACGCAGCGCTGCACCTGCAGGGCATCGAGCAGGCTGGCCAGGCGCGCGGCATAGTCGCAGGCCTTTGGCTGGGCCATCGGCAGCGGCGCCGACTGGCCATAGCCCGGTGCATCCCAGGCGATTACCCGGGCCTGCTGGCACAGGCCCAAGGCCACGTGCAGCCAACTCGCCGCGCCCGAGCCAATGCCATGCAGCAGCACGATTGGCGCGCCGCTGCCGGCTTCGCGCAGCGCCTGCGGGCCATCGCCAAGCTGCAGCAGGCGTTCGCCGAACTGCCGCTGGAGCTGGCTGACATAGGTGTCGGTGAGCGTTGCCATGGGCTTACCCGCGCTTGATCGAGGCCAGCGGGTGGGCTGGCGGGTAGGTCGGGGTGACCGGCTTCTTGGCGCCGAGCATCACGCACATCAAGGCGTCTTCATCGCCGATGTTGATCTCTTCGCGGTACACCCCTGGCGGCACGGAAATCAGGTCGCGGTCGGTGAGGATGGTTTCGAAGCGCTCGCCGTCCTTCTCGATCACCACCTTGAGCTTGCCGCGCAGCACGAAGAACACTTCCTCGACGTCGGTGTGCAGGTGCGGCGGGCCTTCGTGGCCGGCGGGGATCACCATGGTGGAAAAGGTGAAGTGCTCGGAGGGGATGGTGTTCATGTCACTGTTCACGCCCGTGCCACCGGTGCCCACGTAGCGCATCTGCGCGCGGCGGAACTTGGGGTCGTGATCGGCCTGGAACTTCAGCGCATCCCAGTCGTAGCGGCGGGTTTCATAGCGGGCGATGCGGGTTTGCATCCACGCGGCCAGGTCGGCGCCTGCGGGTTGTTCCCAGGTTTTCGGGGCTTGTTGGTCTACGGAAAGATCAGTCATGACAGTCTCCTTTGCTCAGGGCATGACGAACCCGCCGTTGACCGGCAGGGTTTGTCCAGTGATGAAGCGCGACAGGTCGGACAGGGCGAACAGCACGGCGCCGCTGACGTCGTCGGGCAGCTGTGGGCGCTGGATGGCCCGTTGCTCGATGTACAGGCGGTGGCGTGCCTCGGGCACGTAGGCCGTGGCCTCGACTTGCACCAGCCCGGGTGCGATGGCGTTGATCGTGATGTTGTCGCCGCCCAGCTCGCGGGCCAGGCTGCGGGTCATGGCGATCAGCGCGCCCTTGCTGGCAACGTAGGCCAGCAGGTTCGGTGCGCCCCACAGCGGGGTGTCGGACGCCAGGTTGACGATGGCCCCGCGGCCGCTTTGGCGCAGCGCCGGGAGCGCGGCGCAGGTCATCAGCCAGGTGCCGCGCACGTTCACCTGCATCACCTGGTCCCAGGTTTCGATGTCCAGCTCTTCGCAGCGCTTGCCGCCGGAGTTGGTGATCGAGGCGTTGTTGACCAGGCCGTCCAGGCCGCCCAGGCGCTCGACGGTGCGTTCCAGGCAGCGGGTGATCGAGGCCGGGTCAGCCAGGTCCAGGCTCACCCCGCTGACATCCAGGCCCTGGGCGCTCAGCTCGCAGGCGGCCTGCTGCACGCGGCCGGCGAGGATGTCGGCGATCACCACCCGGGCACCGGCCTGGGCGATGGCTTGGGCGAAGGCATAGCCCAGGCCGCGGGCGCCGCCGGTGACCAGCACGCGGCGGCCTTGAAGAAGGTTGGGGTAGTTCATCAGGCATTACTCAGCATGGCTTTGGGGAGGTAGTGCAGCACGCGCTTTTCAGCCCACACCACGGCGCCGTAGGCCAGCACGCCAATCAGGGTGAGCAGGACGATGGCCACGAACACACCGGCGGTGTTGCCCTGGCCTTCGGCGTCCACCAGCAGGAAGCCCAGGCCCTGGTTGCCACCGACCAGTTCACCGACGGTGACCCCGATCACCGCCAGGGTGGAGGCGATGCGCAGGCCCGAGAACAGCGCGGCCATGGCCGAGGGGAATTCCACCAGGCGGAAGATTTGCCAGCGGCTGGCATTGAGGGTGCGCACCAGGTTGATCATGTCGGGGTCGACGGTGCGGATGGCCGACAGCACGTTGATCATCACCGGGAAGAACACGATCAGGATGGCGATGAGGATTTTCGGGTAGATGGTGTAGCCCAGCCACATCACGAACAGCGGGGCGAAGGCCACCTTGGGGGCGATCTGCAGGGCCAGGATGTAGGGCGAGAGCATGGCTTCGGCCGAGGGCGACAGGCCCAGGGCAACACCGATCGACACCCCCAGCAGGGCGCCGAGGGCGAAGCCGACGATGATCTCGAAGGCGGTGATCAGGGTGTGTTCGAGCAGGCTGCTGCCCTGCCACATCAGCACGCTTTCTTCGGCCACGCGGCTGAGCGGCGGCATCACGAACTCGGGCATGCCGAGCAGGCGCGGGCCCCATTGCCAGAGCAACAGGAACAACAGGAGCAGGGCAAGGCTGCCGAGCACGGAGGTGTTGAGGTTTTTCATCAGGCGCTTACCTTGGTTGCCGGGGCTTCATTTGGCCGCGGTCTGGGTGTCGATGAAGCGGTTGCTGTAGAGCTCGTCCAGTGGCGACTCGCGGGGCACGATGCCTTCGCTGACATAGAACTTGCGCACCGCGTCCAGGCGCGCCGGGTCGATACGCCCAGGCACCGGCTGGCCGGCGTAGACGTAGTCGACGTAGAGGCGCAGGGTTTTCTCCAGCGACGCTTCCTTGCCGGCGTAGGCCGGTACTGCACGGGCGAAGGTGGCGGCGGCGGCCTTGGGGTCGTCGACGATGTCCTTGAGCCCGCGCAGGGTGGCCTGGACCACGCCGCGTACAACCTCGGGGTGGTGCTCGATGGCATCGTCCGAGGCGAGAATCGCCTGGGCCATGCTTTCGAACACCTGCTCGCGGGGGATCAACTGGTACTGCAACCCGGCGTCCTCGGCGTTGATCACCCAGTCCGGCACCCCGGCCATGGCCTCGGCCTTGCTGGCCGAGAACAGCTGCCACACGCCGGCGGGGCCGGCGGCCTGGATGTTGACGTCGTCCTTGTTCAGGCCGGCCTTGCGCAGCGAGGCGAGCAAGGCGTAGTAGGTGGTGTCGGAGTACGACATCACGGTCAGGGTCTTGCCCTTGAGGTCCTGGATGTTGTGGATGTTGGCGCGGGCGTTGGTGGCGATCATGGTGACCCCGCCGCCGCCGAGCACGGCCACGGTGCGCACCGGAATGCCGTTGGGGCGCACGATGATCGGCGTGTCGCCAATGGCGCCGCCGACCAGGGCATTGCCGGCACCGATCTGCTTGGCCACGTCGACGCCACCCTTGGCGGCGATGAAGGTGAGGTCGAGGTCTTCGGCCTGGTAGTAGCCCTTTTCCTTGGCGATGATCCATGGCGCGAATGCCGGCAGGCTGGGCGGTGCCGGCAGCAGGTAGGTGACCTGGGTGGGGGCGGCCTGGGCCTGCAGCGCGAAGGCCAGGCCGACGGCGGCCAGGGCCAGGCGTTTGAGCGGTGTATTGAACATGCTGACTCCCGAGAGGTAGTGAACGTCGATCAATGCAGTTCGTGGTCGGCGCCGACGTGCAACAGGTCCATCAGGCGCCCGGCCAGCGGGCCGATTTCCGGCAGCTTGCGGCGCTCGAGGGGGTTGTCGCGGTGTGGCAGGTCGACCTCGATTTCCTCGATGATCGTGCCGGGGCGGGCGCTCATGACCAGCAGGCGGTCGGACAGGGCGATGGCTTCGACCAGGTCGTGGGTGATGAACAGCGCGGTTTTCTTTTCCTCGAACAACATGCGCGCCAGGTCCTGCTGGAGGATCATCTTGGTTTGCGCGTCCAGGGCCGAGAATGGCTCGTCGAGAAACAGCACCTGCGGGTCGATGGCCAGTGTGCGGGCAAGGGCTGCGCGCTGGCGCATGCCGCCGGACAGCTGGAACGGGTAGTGCTCGGTGAAGCCTTGCAGGTGGCAGCGGGCGAGCAGGTTGTCGGCAATCACCCGGCGCTGGGCGGCGGCCATGCCCTGGATTTCCAGGCCCAGTTCGACGTTGCGGCGGATGCTGCGCCAGGGCATCAGCAAGTCCTTTTGCAACATGAAGGCAACCTTGGGCACTGGGCCGTCGACCCGCTCGCCAGCGACCAGCACTTCACCTTCGCTTGGCCGGTACAGGCCCGACCCCATGTTCAGGATCGTGCTCTTGCCGCAGCCGGAGGGGCCGATGATCGACACTACTTCGCCTCGGCGGATCTGGAAGTTCACACCGCGAATGGCGAACGGTGCGTCGCTTTGGCCCTTGGCCGGGAAGGCCTTGCCGACGTTGCGAAACTCGATTTCGATGGGCGCCTGGGCATCGCAAGGGTGAGGCGTACTCCATTGAGGGGCGATTGCGTACATCTCTTTCACAGCCATGGGATCAACTCGCTGGTCTGTTTTATAGGTGATACGCCGTTTAGTGCATGAACAATGCCAGGTGGAATATTTCCTTCATTTAATTAAAAAGTTGTTAGTTATTAGTTAGTTGCAGAACAAGGTCGAAATTCGTCTTGTTTTATATATGAAACAAGGTTTTCTATATGGCACGGAAATGCCCATTCGCGGCGCAGCGGAGTGGGCTGTGCGAGGGAAGAGGGCAGTTTCGGGTAACGCGGATGGGGTGGCGGTTTCATAGGTGAAACCGCGCGGAGGGCTTGCCCGCGAAGAAGGCACCACGGTGCATGGCACGGGCTTCGCCCGTGTTCGCGGGGCAAGCCCGCTCCTACAAGGCCAATACAGGCCTCGGGTTTAACTCCGCGCCGGGCGCAGCACCAGCCACAGCGCCACGCCAATCAACAGGCCGCCATACAGGTGCGCCATCGACAACGGCTCGCCCAGCAGCCACGCACCCCACAGCACGCCGAACGCAGGAATCAGGAAGGTCACGGTGCTGGCCTTGACCGGGCCGATTTCGGCCAGCAGGCGGAAGTACAGGATGTAGGCAAACGCCGTGCACAGCAGGCCCAGGCCCAGCAACGACAGCCACACCTGCCAGCCGCCCCAGCTCGCCGGTGGCTGGGTGAGGGCGCTCCAGGCGAACAGCGGGGTCAGCATCAAAGTGGCGCCGAGCATGCTGCCCAGGGCCGACAGGCGGCTGTCCAGGCCGCTGATCCAGCGCCGGGCGAGAAAGCCCGCGAAGCCGTAGCAGGTGGTGGCGGCAAGGCAGGCCAGGGCGCCTTGCACCAGGGCCATGTCCAGCGCCACCGGGCCCGCGCCGCTGAGAATGCCGACACCGAACAGCCCCAGGAAAATGCCACCGAGCTTGGGCAGGGTCATGCGCTCGTGGAAGCACAGGGCGCCGATCAGCACGCCCATCAGTGGTGTGGTGGCGTTGAAGATGGCCGAGTAGCCGGCGGGAAGCACTTGCGCAGCCACGGAGTAGAAGGTGGCGGGGATGCCCGAGTTGATCATGCCCAGCACCAGGCAGGCGCCGAGCTTGCCGTCGAATTGCCAGCGCACGCGGGTGGCGGCGAGGATGGCGACCAGCCCCAGGCAGGCGATGGACACGCGAAAGAAGGCGGTGGGGACGGTGCCCAGTTCCGGGGCGATGATGCGCATGAACAGAAAGCTCGCCCCCCAGACAGCGGCGAGGGTCAGCAGGCGGGCTAGGGCGATGGGGCTCACAACGGTCTCCGGGTAGGGGGCAGGGGGCGAGTGTACGTGACTGGCCTGGGTGATTCTTGTGCTTTCTTGCGGTGGAAACCTGTGCGGGCCTCTTCGCGGGGCAAGCCCGCTCCTACAGGGCAATGTAGGAGCGGGCTTGCCCCGCGAAAGGGCCGGCACAGGCTAATCTCATAAGCTCACCCAGCCCGAGGTCCCCCGCATGCCCCAGCCCTGGCCCGCCGCCGACATTGCCCGGACAATCCTCGACGGCTTCGACAACTACCGCGAGCACTTCCAGCAAATCACCCTGGGCGCCCGCGAGCGCTTCGAGCAGGCGCGCTGGCAGGACATCCAGCGCGCCTCTGCCGCACGCATCAACCTGTATGAAGAGAAGGTGGCCGAGGTCAACGGCTGGCTGCGTCAGGCGTTCTCCTCCGACGTGCTGCTGGACGTGGAGCAATGGCCGCTGGTGAAGAACGCCTACATCCGCCTGATCGACCCGCGCCTGGACGATGAACTGGCGGAAACCTGGTACAACTCGCTGTTCTGCAGCCTGTTCAGCCACGACCAGATCAGCGACGGTTGCATGTTCATCCACACCACCCGTCCCTCGATCCGCACCCACGAGCGGGCCGCACAAACCCGCACCTATACCCTGGGCGCCGGCCTCAAGGCCCTGCTGCGGGCGATTTTCGCCGATTACCCGTTCGACACCCCCTATGGCGACCTGGAGGGCGACCTGGCACGGCTGGAGGAGCAACTGCGCGAATGCCTGCCCGACTGGGTGTGCAAGGACCCGGCCCTGGCCGTGGAGCTGTTCGTGCCGGTGCTGTACCGCAACAAGGGCGCCTACCTGGTGGGGCGCCTGTACAACAGCGATGAGCAGTGGCCGCTGGTGATCGCCCTGCTGCACCGCGAAGGCCACGGCATCGAGGCCGATGCGTTGATCACCGACGAGGCGCAGGTGTCGGTGATCTTCTCCTTCACCCGCTCCTACTTCATGGCAGATGTGCCGGTGCCAGCGGAGTTCGTCAACTTCCTCAAGCGCATACTGCCGGGCAAGCACATTGCCGAGCTGTACACCTCGATTGGCTTCTATAAGCAGGGCAAGTCAGAGTTCTACCGCGCCTTGATCAACCACCTGGCCAACAGTGACGACCGTTTCGTGATGGCCCCGGGGGTGCGCGGCATGGTCATGAGCGTGTTCACCCTGCCGGGCTTCAACACGGTGTTCAAGATCATCAAGGACCGTTTCTCACCGTCCAAGACCGTTGACCGCGCCACGGTGATCGACAAGTACCGGCTGGTAAAGAGCGTCGACCGGGTGGGGCGCATGGCCGATACCCAGGAGTTCGCCGATTTCCGCTTTCCGCGCAGCAAGTTCGAGCCGCAGTGCCTGGCCGAGCTACTGGAGGTGGCGCCTTCCACCGTGGCCCTGGAGGGCGACACGGTGCTGGTCCGCCATTGCTGGACCGAACGGCGCATGACCCCGCTCAACCTGTACCTGGAGCACGCCAGCGAAGGGCAGGTGCTGGAGGCGCTGGAGGATTACGGGCTGGCGATCAAGCAGCTGGCGGCGGCGAATATCTTTCCCGGGGACATGCTGCTCAAGAACTTCGGCGTCACCCGGCATGGGCGGGTGGTGTTCTATGACTACGACGAGATCAGTTACCTCACCGAGGTGAACTTCCGCCACATCCCGCCGCCGCGCTACCCGGAGGATGAGATGTCGGGCGAGCCCTGGTATTCGATTGGGCCGCATGATGTGTTTCCCGAGGAGTTTCCGCCGTTCCTGTTTGCCGATATCGGCCAGCGCCGGTTGTTTAGCCGGTTGCATGGGGATTTGTATGATGCCGATTATTGGAAGGGGCTGCAGGGGGCCATTCGGGAGGGGAAGGTGATCGATGTATTTCCGTATCGGCGCAAGGGGCGGTGATTGAGGTTTTCCAGGCCCGGCCTCTTCGCGGGGCAAGCCCGCTCCTACAAATTTTGGCAACACCTTGTAGGAGCGGGCTTGCCCCGCGAAGAGGCCAGGCCTGCCCTCAACCTCTCAAACACTTCATCTCGCTGAAATCACTCCGCACCTTGCTCAGCCGGTCCTGCAGAAACTGCCGCTGCGCCGGGCTGCTCAAGTGCACCAGGTCCACCAGCAAACTGCGCGCCTGCTGCTCGGTATTCTGAAACGCCTGCCGGTACTCCGGCGTCCACAGGCTCTCCTTGCGCTGCAACAAGGTGGCCAGGCGCGGCTCGAAACTGGCGTCGTCACGCTGGTTCATGGCCAGCATCAACTGTTGCTGCCAGTGCTGGCGATTGGCGATCCACTGGCGGTTCTGGTCACCCAGCGCCTGGGACCAGTTCAGCACGCGCAGGCGCTGGGCCGCGTTGAGGTCGCCGAACCATGTGTTCAGGCGCTTCTGCATGCGTGCGGCACGGCTGTTGATCTGCTTGGGCAGGGGCGTGTCGACATATTCCTTCTGGCGTTCGCTGATGTCGTCGCGAAACGCCTGCTGCATCTCGGCCACCTGCTGGTCGCTCATGCCACGCAGCAGCTCGGTGGCCGATGGGGTGATTTCCTCGGCCACCCGGCCGATTGCCTGGCGCGCCTCGACGGTACGTTGTTGCAGGGCCTGGTCGGTCACTTGGTCCTCGGCGACCATGTCGCGCACCCGGTCGAGCCAATCGAGGTAGCCGGGCAACTGGGTTTTGCAGTGCCAGGCCAGGTGTTCTTTCAACCGTTCGTCGAGCAGGTTCTTCTGCTCACGGTTCATCGCCAGGTAATCCCCCAGCGACCACGGCACCAGGCGGTCGAGGTTGCGGTAGGCCAGGTCGATGCGGCTGCAGGCAGCCAGGGCCAGGGCAAAACCGAGGGCGGTGAGCAGGGCTTTGAACAGGCGAGTGGGCATGTGCTGATCCTTGCAGTGGCGGCCAATCGGTAGACGTAAGGGTAGCTGCACGGTTCCCTCGCATCGCGTTGATGGCAGTTTCAATCCCTCGGCAATCTCACTACTATTGCGACTAATTCTTATCTGCATCGAACAAGGATGATCGCGTGTACAAGGTTCCGCCCGCGCCGCACGATGACATGCACTGCCTGTACCGCGACCACAGTGGCTGGTTGCAGGGCTGGTTGCGGCGCCGCCTGGGGGACCGGGAGCGAGCGGCGGACCTGACCCATGACACCTTCGTGCGGCTGATCGCCAGCACGGTTGCCCACCCGCTGCGCGAACCACGCAATTTCCTGGCGACCGTGGCCAGGCGGGTCATGGTCGATCATTTGCGCAGGCGTTCGCTGGAGCAGGCCTATCTACAGGCGTTGGCGCTTGAGCCGGAGCTGCTGGAGATCTCCCCCGAAGAGCGGGCCGTGTTGCTGGAAACGCTGCTGCAGCTCGATACCATGCTCGATGGGCTGAACCACAAGGTGCGCCAGGCCTTGTTCCTGTCCCACCTCGAAGGCTTGAGCTATGCCGAAATCGGCGAGCGTCTGGGGGTGTCGGTGAGTTCGGTGACCAAGTACATCGCCAAGGCCACCGAACAGTGCCTGCTGTTCGCCCTGGACGCCCAGCTGTGACGCCGGCGCAACAACGCCAGGCACTGCGCGACGCGGCGCAGTGGCATGCGCGGCTGAGCGCGGGTGAAGATACCCAAGCAACCCACCAGCATTGGCTGGCCTGGTACGAAGGCGCGCCCGTTCATCAGTGGGCCTGGCAGCGGCTGCAGGCGTTTCATGCCGAGTTGCGCAGCGTACCGGCGAGCGTGGCCCAACGCACATTGGCCACGGCGCCCGTGCTGGCAGGGCGGCGCACCGTGCTCAAGGGGTTGGTGCTGGGCATGGGGCTGTCCGGCCTGGCCTGGACGGGCTACCGGCAAACGCCGTTGTGGCTGGCGGATGTGCGCACCGGCACCGGGGAGCGGCGCATACTGCAGTTGGAGGATGGCACGCGGCTGATCTTGAACACGGCCAGCGCCGTGGATATCCGCTATGACCGCGAGCAGCGGCTGATCATCCTGCGCGCTGGTGAAATCATGCTGACCACCGGCAAGGACCCTCGCCCACTGAGCGTGCGCAGCCAGCAAGGCGAGATGCGGGCGCTGGGTACGCGCTTTGCCGTGCGCCAGCTGCAGGGGCAAACCGAACTGGATGTGCTGGAACATGCCGTGGCCGTGCGCAACCGCGCCGATGCCCAGCCGCTGCGGGTGGAGGCGGGCATGAGCCTGCGTTTCGGCCCGGGGCCGCTGCCTGCGCCGCAGGCGCTCGATGTCAACCGTAGCGAATGGGTCAATGGCCGGTTGGTGATCGACAACTGGCCGTTGGCCCAGGTGCTGGAGGAGTTGCAGCGCTACCGCCCAGGCTTCATCGAGTGCGCCAGCGACGTTGCGCAGTTGCGGCTATCGGGTGCCTTCCCACTGGATGACACCACGCGTGCGCTGGATGCCATCGCCCAGGCGTTGCCGGTACGCATAGAAACCCGCACGCGCTTCTGGGTACGGGTGCGGCCACTGAGCTGACCTCCCGTCCACCCCGTCCCAGCCGTGCCGCCATGCCTTGTAGGAGCGGGCTTGCCCCGCGAACACCGGCAAAGCCGGTGCCACGTACCGCGGTGCTTGCTTCGCGGGTCAAGCCCGCTCCTACAGGGCTCTCCGTTAGACCAGAGTCAATTGCCGGTGCTGTAAAAATATTTCTCGTTTGCATTGTCGGTTTCGCGCGCTCACCCGACCCCTCCTGCAAACCGCCACTAACGGCCATTGAAGGAGCCCCCCATGCAGCGCCGCGTTACATCCCACGCCTACCCCAGAAAACCCCTTGTCGTTGCCATGTTCAGCGCCGCGTTGCTGCTCCAGGCCGGTGTCGTCCAACCGCTGGGCAGCGCAGGCCAGGCCAGCGCCGCAGAGGCCACCCGCAGCTACGCCATTGCCGCTGGCCCACTGGGCGCCGTACTCAGCCGCTTTGCCAGCGAAGCGGGGGTGGTGCTGTCGTTCGATGCGGGGCTGACCCAAGGCAAGCAGAGCTCGGGTTTGCAAGGCGCGTACAGTGTGCAACAGGGCTTTGCCAGGTTGCTGGCGGGCAGTGAGTTGCAGGTGATGGTTGCCGGGAATGGCAACTATGTATTGCTGCCGCGCTCGACGGATGGCGCGCTCGAGTTGGGGGCCACCAGTATCAACGCGACCGGGCTGGGGGCCACCACGGAGGGGACGGGGTCTTATACGACAGGGGTGACCAGCACGGCGACGAAGATGAATCTGTCGATTCGCGAGACGCCGCAAACCATCAGCGTGGTGACTCGGCAGCGGATGGATGATCAGCACCTGACAAGTATGACGGATGTGCTCAAGCATACACCGGGCATCACCATGACACAGGACGGCGGAGAGCGTTACAACATTTATTCGCGTGGAAGCGCCATTAATACCTATCAATTCGATGGTGTGACGACTGTTCAAGAGAATATTACCCGCAACATGCCAGCTACGTTGCTGGACATGGCGCTTTATGATCGAGTTGAAATCGTACGTGGTGCTACCGGGCTCATGACTGGAGTGGGTGACCCTAGTGGGGTCGTCAACCTAATCAGAAAAAAACCGACCGCTGAATTCAAGTCTTATGTAAAGGGTAATGTCGGGTCTTGGGATTACTACCGAGCTGAGGCGGATGCTTCGGGTCCATTGAACGAACAAAAAACTCTGCGCGGACGTATCGTTGCGGCTAAGCAGGATAATCACACGTTTATGGATTGGTACAAACAGGATAGGAACATATTCTACGGTGTCGTTGAAGCTGACCTCGATGAAAACACGTTGGTTCGGCTCAGTATCGACAACCAACAATACAAAGCGTCAGGCGCTCCTGGTGCCCCCCTGCTTTTTACCACTGGTCAGGCAGCCAACTATTCGCGTGCTACAGGCTCAGGTGCCCGCTGGGGTTATGAGAAATTCGACACTACTGATTATACCGTGACACTTGAACACGCCTTGGTCAATGATTGGCAACTTCGCGTAGTGAGCAATTACATGAAGACCCGCAGGCGTGTGGATAATACTACGCTTGACAGCTCTAGTGGCACCGCCTACTTGAAAGCGAACGGTATCGCTTCTGCGGAGCGGACGGACATTGATGCCGATCAGGTTCAGAAGGGCGTGGACATAAACCTTCAAGGCCCGTTCGAGTTTTTCGGCCGTACGCATGATTTTATCACGGGCTTCAGTTATACCGATTACTACAATACTCATGGTGGCCATTCAGGGTTTATTGATGCGTTCGATTATAACAACTGGAAAAATCGGATTGATAAGGTTCCTCTGACGTTTAAGATGGATTTTGATATAAAGAGCCGTCAAAGCGGATATTTCGCGGCGACACGCCTTAATTTGCTTGATGATGTTCACTTTATTTTGGGGGCTAGGCTTACCGATTATCATTATAACTATGACCTGGTTTACAATAGTGGGGCTGGCTTTGTTAGTAAGTATAATTTGCGCCGCCGAGGGGAGCTGACACCTTATGCGGGTATTGTTTATGATGTGACGCCCGAACAATCTGTGTATATGAGCTATACGGATATTTTCAAACCCAATGATGCGCTGGATGTATCAGGTCGCGCGATTGAGCCACAAGTGGGCTCTAATTATGAGATCGGTTGGAAAGGCGAGTTCATGAATGGTCGGTTGAATGCGAGCGCTGCAGTTTTCCTGACTCAGCTTGATAATGTCCCGGAAGTGGCTGGCAGCATACTTGTAGATCCCAGCAACCCCAATGGCACCACGCGGGACTACTATAAGGCCGTGAGCGGCGCAGAAACGAAGGGTATAGACGTTGAAGTGGCAGGGGAAATCCTGCCTGGTTGGAATGCTCAACTGGGTTACAGCCATACGCGGTCAGAGGACGCCGACGGTAATCGGATCACCAGCCAATTACCCATGGACACTTTCCGATTCTGGACGACTTACCGTTTGCCAGGTGAGTGGGACCGTCTGACCGTCGGTGGCGGTGTAGACTGGAACTCTAGTTCGTCACTTTACTTTTCTCGCTACCAAAGCAGAATCACCCAGGCTGACTATGCGGTTGCCAGCCTGATGGCGCGCTATCAGTTTAATGACCACCTCAGTGCTGCCGTCAATGTCGATAACCTGTTCGATGAAAAATACTATGCCGGTATGGGCGGGAGCTACGGGCACTATGGTACGCCCCGAAACGCCAATCTCAGCCTGCGCTACGACTTCTGAAGTTGCTGTTTGACAGGGGCCCGGCAACCTGCCGCCGGGCCTGTTCACGGCTTAAAAATCGTAACGCAGATTCAACGTCGCATTGCGTGGCGCGCCGTAGTGCCCATAGTTTCCCGCCAAGCCGGCATAGTATTTTTTGTCGAGCAGGTTCTCCACATTCAAGGTGGCGGTAACCTGCTGGCTGACCTTGTAGCGGGCCATCAGGCTGGCCACGGCGTAGTCCTCCTGGGTAATTCGGGTGTTGTAGCGCGTGGCCAGGGATTGCTTGGCATTCCAGTTCACGCCGCCGCCCAGGGTCAGGCGCTCCCATTCGCCCGGGAGGCGATAAGTTGTCCAGAGGCGGAAGGTGTCCAGTGGCAATTGGGTGGTCAGGCGCGTGCCCCCGGCATCCTCGGTGCGTGAATGGCTGTAGCCGGTGTGCAGCTCTAGGCCTCGTGCAATTTCTCCGGACAGTTCCAGGTCCAGGCCTTTGGTTTCGGCGCCGCTGACTGCCCGTGAGGCCGTGGAGTTAGGGACGCCGGGGATGGCGAAGCCCGTGTCATCTTCTGCCAGGTTGTCACGCTTGATCAGGTAAAGCGCAGCGCTGGTGTTCAGGCGCCCATTGAAGAATTCCCCTTTCCAGCCCATTTCGTAATTCTGCCCGGTGACCGGGTCGAGCACCTTGCCGGTGCGGTCGCGACTGGTTTGTGGTTTGAAGATATCCGTGTAGCTGGCATACACGGACTGCTCGTCATTGAGGTCGTAGATCAACCCGGCGTAAGGCGTCACCTCACCACGTTCCTGCAGGTGGGAAGGGTTACCGGTGCCAGTGGTCAGAACCACCTGATTGGAGTCCGAGCGATAGCTGGTGGTACGCGCGCCGAGAATAAGGTGCAGGTCATCGGTGAAGTTGAGCCGCGTGGCAACGAAGTAACCGGTCTGGCGAATGAACAGGTCATAGTCCAGCAGTGGCGAATAACTGCCCGGTTGCGGCAAGCGGTTACCCCAGGTGTAGAAGTTGAAGCTGGCTGCACCGGCGGTGCCGGTGAAGTGATTGTTTTCGTAGTCCAGGTAATCAAAGCCCGTGATCAGTTCGTGGGTCTGGCCGAATAACTCGAAGGGGCCTTGCAAGGTAACGTTGAGGCCGCGTTGAACCTGGTGGGCATCGACCTGCAAGCGGTCGGCAATGGCGGTACCGCTGGCCTGGTCCAGGGTCGAGACGCCTGCGCCGGTCCGGTAGAAGGACGACAGCGATTGGCGATCCACATCCATGTAGTTGCCTGCCACTTTCAATTGCCAACCCTGGCCCAGTTCCTGGTCCAGGCCGAAGGAATAGTTCTTCGTGGTGTAGTCTTCGTACATCCAGCGCGGGCCGGTGCTGGTGGCGCGAGAGAAATGGGTGGGCTGGCCGTTGCTGTAGAACAGTGGAACACCTGGTGCGCCGTTGGCGTCATAGGTTTGGTAGTCCATGCCCAGGCGCACGGTGGTGCTGTCGCTCAGGTCGGCTTCGAGCACGCCGTAGAGCAGATCGCGGTCCTGGCTGTACCAGTCCATGTAGCTCTGGTTGCTTTGCTTGGCAGCGACCAGCCGGCCACGCAATTTGCCGCTGTCGATCAGGGGGCCGGAGACATCGGCTTCGGCCCGGTAATAGTCCCACGAGCCGATGCCTGCTTGCACATAGGACTGGAACTCACGTGTGGGGCGTTTGCGCACCAGGTTGACCACGCCATTGGGCTCGCCGGCACCGGTCATCAGCCCGGTGGCGCCACGCACGATTTCCACGCGGTCGAAGATCGCCATGTCCATCAGTGTGCTGGGCATGTTGCGCGTCAGGTAGTCCTGGGTGGTGTTGACGCCATCGAGTTGATACGTGCTGATCTCGGACCCACGCGAGTAGATGTGGAAACGCTCCCCGCCGTCCTGGGACAGGGTGATGCCGGGGTTCTGCTTGAGCACGTCGGTCACGCTGGCCAGGTGCTGGTCATCCATCTGCTGGCGGGTAATGACACTGATCGATTGCGGTGTTTCGCGAATCGACAGGTTCATCTTGGTCGCGGTGCTGGTAACGCCCGTGGTGTACGACCCCGTTCCCTCGGTCGTTTCACCCAGGCCCACACTGTTCACGTGGGTCGCCGACAGCTCCATTGCCGTGCTGTCGCCCGAAGGCGGCGTCAGGAAGTAGCGCCCGTCGTTTTCCTTCACCACGCGCATGCCACTGCCTGCCAGCAACGCCTGCAAACCTTGCTCGACGCTGTAGGCACCCTCCAGCCCAGGTGTTTTCCGGCCCTCCAGGGTGCTGGGGTCGAATGACAGGACAATGCCAGCCTGGGCGGCGAAGCGGGTCAGGGCCTGGCCGAGGTCACCCTGGGCGATGTGGTACTCGCGGGTGACGGCGTCGGCAAAGGCCGAGGTGCAGGGGAGGGCTGGAATCATCAGAACCGAGACGAACAGCGCCTTGCGCACGGCGGCCGCGGCTGGGCGCAGTGGGTGATGCATTTTCATGTAGGGCTTCTCTTATGTTGGCAAGCGGGTGATGCACCCGTTACCTCTGAGTCGAATGAGAAAAAGAAGAAATCTCACCTGCCCGCAAAAAATGTTTCACACACCCTCCAAGGGGCTGAGGGTGACCCAGAAGCGAGTACGCCGCTCCACCTTCACCGGCAAGACGCTGGCGATCGCGCGCAATGCCTTGTCGGTGTCGGCTATCGGGAATGTGCCACTGACCTGCAGCCCTGCCACGGCCGGGTCGCAGCGCAACCAGCCAGCGCGGTAGCGGCCCAGTTCCGGCAAGAACGCATCCAGCCGCTGCGCGTTGGCCACCAACAGGCCGCGGGTCCAGGCATCCTGGTCGGCAGGCAGTGGCTGCGGTGTGTCGGCCTGTTGGCTGGAGAAGCGGCTGCACTGCCCAGGCGCCAGCAGCACCGCCTGGCCGTGTGTGGGCAGGATGCGCACCTGGTGCTCGAAGACCGCAACCTGGGAGTGCCCGGCGCTGACACGAACCGAGAAGCGGGTACCCAGTGCTTCGGCGCGGCCATGTTCGGTTTCCACCAGGAAGGGGCGGCCCAGCGGATCGGCCGCCGTGGTCACCATGACTTCGCCTTGGCGCAAGCGGATGACCCGCTGGCGTGCGTCATAGCGCACATCGGCGGCGCTGTCGGTATTGAGCAGCAGTTGCCCGCCATCGGCCAGGGTTACCGGCAACTGCTCGCCGACCCGGGTGCGGTAATCGGCAAACCAGGGGCCTTGGCCCACCTCACGATAGCCCGCCCACCCCACTGTGCCGCCGCCGAGCAACAGGGCAATGCCCTTGAGCACGTTGCGGCGGCTGTTGCGCTGAGCTTGCCCGGCCAATGCCAGGGTTCGCCCGGTCAGGCCGGCCGGTAGGCCCTGAAGCCGCTGTTGCAGTTGTTCGACCTGCTGCCACGCCCACTGGTTTGCCGCACTTTGTTGCAACCAGCATTGCCAGCCGTGTTCGTCCTCTGGCGTAGCGCAGCCGCTCTGCAGCAGGCTATACCAATGCACGGCGTGTTCCAGGGCTGCGTGCTGGGCGGCGGAGGGTTTCATTGCAGGCCCTGGTTGATGCTGAACAGCACGCAGTGGTGCAGGGCCTTGGCCATGTAGCGGTTGACCGATGACAACGAGACACCGAGCTGCTCGGCAATGGCCTGGTAGGGCATGCCGTCCAGCTGCGACAGCAGAAATGCCTGGCGCACCTGGGGGCCCAGGCCTGCGAGCATGGCATCCAGCTGGCACAGGGCCTCAAGCAAGATTGCCCGCTCTTCCTCGGAAATATCCAATGCCTCGGGTTGCTCGGCCAGGGCCTGCAACCAGGCCCGCTCAAGGCGCGTGCGGCGCAGGTGGTCGATCATCAGGCGCCTGGCAATCGTCGCCAGGTAACCCTTGGGCTCGCGTATGGCCTGCAGGCGGGTGCCGGCGTCGTCGGCGCTGAGGATGCGCACGAATACATCCTGTACCAGGTCGGTTGCCAGGTGCCGGCAGTTGATTCTTGGCTGCAACCAGCCGCGAAGCCACTGGTGGTGGGCGCGGTAGAGCACATCGACTTCGGCATTCACGTCCAGGTGAGGCTTTTTCATACGCTCGGATTCAAATAAGAACTCTTATCATTATGTGGGGCGCCCGGGGGCTGGACAAGAGGGGCAACCGTCCGGAAGCTTTGACACCAACCCGTGTCTATCCGGAAAATAGCCCCCTTGTCTTGAGGATCATCGGAAATGGCTCTGCTTGGGCGTTACAACAGTTTGCAAATCGTGAAACACGTGGAATTCGGCCTGTACCTGGACGGTGGTGCCGACGGCGAAATTCTGCTGCCCGGGCGCTACATCCCGAAAGACGCCGAAACCGAGGTAGATGACTGGCTGAACGTGTTCATCTACCTGGACAGCGAAGACCAGCTGATCGCCACCACCGAAAAGCCCAAGGTGCAGGTTGGCGAGTTCGCCAGCCTCAAGGTCAAGGACATCAACGGTGCCGGCATCTTCCTCGACTGGGGCCTGTCCAAGGACCTGCTGATGCCCTATTCGGAAGAATCGCGGCAGCTGAAGATCGGCGACTACTGCGTGGTCCACGCCTACCTCGACAAGCGTACCCGGCGCATCACCGCCACCTCGCGCTTGGACCGCTACCTGGACCGTACCCCGGCCGACTACAAGGCCGGCCAGCCGGTGCAGTTGCTGGTGGCGGGTGAAACGCCGATGGGCTTCAAGGCCATCATCAACAACCGCCACTGGGGCCTGATCCACAAGAATGAGGTGTTCAAGTTCCTGCGCTCAGGCATGCACGTGGACGGGTTCATCAAGGAACTGCGCCATGACGGCAAGATCGCCCTGAGCCTGCAGCCGGTTGGCCAGGCGCTGGGCGATGACCTGCAGGAACGCATCATGGCGCGCCTGGAGGCTGAAGGCGGGGTGCTGGCGGTGTGCGACAAGAGCGCCCCGGAAGTGATCAGCCAGCTGTTCAACGTCAGCAAAGGCAACTTCAAGAAGGCCATTGGCGCGTTGTTCAAGCAGGGCCGTATCGTCATCCATGACGACCGTATCGAAAAGGCCTGATCAGGCCTGGACGAAGGTGCGGAAATCCAGCTGCTCGCCACCCGGACGGGTGTCGCGCAGCAGCGAGTCGCGGTCGGCGCTCAGTGCCAGGCTGATGGTCGAGCGGCGTTTGCCGGGGTTGCGCACTTCCATTTGCTCCTGGTGAGCACGCAGGAAGTTGACCGGCACTTTCAGGTGCTGCAGTTCGTCGCTTTCCGGGGTGTGCAGCAGCAGGTTGACCCAGTCGGGCTGGCCCTTGCGCAGCAGTGCCACCGGCACCTCGAACCACCACAGGTTGCGCTTGCGGTCGAGGATAGCGAACAGCGTGTTGGCACTGGTCAGTACCGGGTTGGCCAGGGCCTGGTTGCGGCGGGCGATGGCGGCGGGTTTGTCGAGTTTCATGCAGGTTCCTGCGGGTTGACGCTTGGTTAGGGCTGCATTGTGAGGGGTGGCCTCGTGTGCGGCAAGGCTTGCTGGCCCTTTCGCGGGGCAAGCCCGCTCCTACAAGGCCACACACAACCCCTGTAGGAGCGGGCTTGCCCCGCGAAGAGGCCAGAAGCCTTAACGGCTGATCGGCCTGCTCAACTCTGAAGTAGCCCCATCGGCCGTTGTCACCGTTGCCGTAAAGCTCTTCAACCCAGCTGCCTGCTCCAGCACCTGGGCAAACCGCGCCTGCCCCTGGGCATCGCTGTTCACCAGCACATCCCCCAGGTATTGCTCCGCCTCGCTGCCCTCGGCCTGGGCATTGCCAAACACCTCGACACGCAGCAGGCTCGACGCCGGGCCCTGCACCTCGCCGCGCAGCACATTGCCGTCCAACGCCAGCAGCCGTGGTGGCTGCTGGTTATGGTTGGGCAGCGGCTGGCACGGCTTGGGCTCGCCCTTGGCGTCGCAAATAACGGCCTGATCCTGCTTTGGCAAGTCGGCCCCGACCCCACGCGAGCCCACGTACAGGGCATGGGCCTGGGCCGGTACGCCGAAGATGATCGCCCCGGTACGTTGGTTCGGTACGCACGAGCCGCCTGCCTGGCAGCGGCGGATATCCTGGCTGTTGGCCCAGATGCGGTTACCGGTCAGGCGTGTGGCGGTAACCTCGGGTTCAGGACGCAGGGCAACGCCAATGCGGTTGCCGTGGATCAGGTTGCCGTCGAGGATGTTGCCCTCGCCGGTGACGCTGACGCCAATCGAGTTGCCGCTGAAGGTATTGGCGCCCAGGTAGTTGCGCTTGCCCCAGTTGATCTGCAGGCCGTCGGAGTAGTTTTCGAAACGGTTGCGCACCACGCTGTTGTCGTTGCCCAGCAGGATTTCGATGCCCTGGGACGGCTCAGGGTTGGCCGGGGTGGAGCGGAACAGGTTGTCGGCCACCAGGTTGAAGGCCGCGCCACGGGTCAGCTCCAGGCCGTCGCCGTTGTCGATCAACTGGTTGCGCAGCACCTTGTTGTTGACGGTGGTGGTGGCCGTTGCGTTACCCGCCCCGTCATCCCCGGTGAGCATGATGCCAGCCCCGCCCTTGTTGGCGACGATGCGGTTGTCTTCGATGACGTTGCCGCTGGCGCGGTTGACCAGGATGCCGATGCAGAAGTTGCGCACTTCCAGGCCACTGAGGTGCACGCCCTGGGTGTCGCGCAGCACCAGGCCCGGGTTGGTGGTGGTGCGCACGTTGGTGCCGAACTGGCCAGGCACGGCGCCGGGGCAGGTGCGCACGCCCTCGTCCTTGATGTAGCCGCTGCCGTCGATGGCAATGTATTGGCCATCGCGGGCCCAGGGCAAGCCGGTGATCTGCACCGGGCCTTTGATTTCCGGCAGGGCACGGTTGGGGCGGATGACGTACGGCGGTTTGCCCACCGCGGCGATGTCGATGCGGTAGTGGCCGGGGTTCTGGTTGCTGGTTTCGATGGCCCAGCGCAGGGTACCGGGCTGGCCATCGTCGGTGTAGCGCTCGACTTTCAGGGTTTCGTTGGCCGGTGCGGCGGCCAGGGCAGGCAGGGGTAGCAGCGGCAACAAGGCTGCGAACAGGGGGATCAGGCGCATTGCGGTGGGTATCCGGAAGCTGTTGTTTTTATAAGCAGTTTTTTTGCGATTGTAGGGCAGCCGGCCGGGCTTGCGCAGTGCGCTGGCCGGATTCGGTGCGGTATTCGCCCGCAGAATCGCCGTTCGGCTTGAAGCCTGAAAATTCTTTGAAACTCCTGGCGCAGGCGGCCGGTCCACCGACTGTCGACACGGTTCACGTGTCTCCATTTGCAGGAGATTTGCCATGAGCGGCACTAAAGACAAAGCCAAAGGCCTGGCCAACGAAGCGGTGGGTAACATCAAGCAAGGCGTCGGCAAGGTGACCGGCAACGACAAGTTGCGGGCAGAAGGCAAGGCCCAGGAAGTGAAGGGCGAGGCGCAGCAGATCAAGGGCAATGTGAAAGATGCGCTGAAGCCTTGATTCGAGGCGGCTTGTGACGGCCTCTTCGCGGGGCAAGCCCGCTCCTACAGGAGCGGGCTTGCCCCGCGAAGAGGCCTTTATTTTGAATATTGCCAGGGAGCAGTACAGCAACCCCGTGGTCTATTAGACTTACCTGTTGTAATCAAGCGGCGAAAGGAGACGCTATGATTTTCCCTGACCTGCGCGGGCTGCCCATGCACCGCGTACTGGTACGCACCGTCAAGGAATTCCTCGACGACGAGATGTCTACCTATGCGTCCGCGCTGGCCTACCAGATGCTGTTCTCGCTGTTTCCGTTCATTCTGTTCCTGATCGCGTTGATCGGTTTCCTGCACCTGCCGGACTTCTTCTCCTGGCTGCGCCTGCAAACCGAACTGGTGCTGCCGCCCCAGGCACTGGAACAGGTGAACCCGGTGATCGACCAGTTGCAGCAGTCCAAGGGCGGGTTGCTGTCGGTGGGTATCGTCATTGCCCTGTGGACCGCCTCGGCCGGCGTGCGCCTGATGATGAGCGCCATGAACGCCGCCTACGACGTGCCCGAAGGCCGCCCGGTGTGGAAGCGCATTCCGCTGTCGATCTTCTACACCATCGGCATCGCCGGCATGCTGCTGGCCGCCGCAGCGCTGATGGTGCTGGGCCCGCAGGTGATGGAGTGGATTGCCGCGCAGGTTGGCATGCAGGAAGTGATCGTCACGGTATGGACCATCCTGCGTTGGCCGGCCATCGTCATTCTGCTGATGGTGGCCGTGGCGCTGATGTACTACGTGATGCCGGATGTGAAGCAGAAGTTTCGCTTCATCACCCCCGGTTCGGTGTTGGCGGTAGTAGTATGGATCATCGCCTCCCTGGGCTTTGCCTACTACGTCAAGACCTTTGCCGACTACAACGCCATGTACGGAAGCATCGGTGCGATCATCGTGCTGCTGCTGTACTTCTACATTTCCGCTGCTGTGCTGCTGCTCGGCGCCGAGATGAACGCGGTGATCGAGCACATGTCGGCCGAAGGCAAGAACCCGGGCGAAAAGGATTTCACCGGCGAACAGCCCAAGGAAACCGTCACCGTGCTCGGCCATGAACACCCGGTCGAGCCGCAACCGTCCGAGCCGAACCCGCAATGATCCGTGACATTCTGAAAATGGGCGACGAGCGCTTGCTGCGCATCGCCCAGCCGGTGCCTGAGCACCTGATCGGCAGTGCCGAGCTGCAAGGGCTGATCGACGACATGTTCGAAACCATGCGCCACGTCGGTGGCGTAGGGTTGGCCGCACCCCAGGTGGGGATCGATTTGCAGCTGGTGATTTTCGGTTTCGAGCGCAGCGAGCGCTACCCGGATGCCGAACCCGTGCCGCAGACCATTTTGCTCAACCCGGTGATCACGCCGCTCACCACCGAGGTAGAGGACGGCTGGGAAGGCTGCCTGTCGGTGCCGGGCCTGCGCGGTGTGGTGCCGCGCTTCAAGCACATCAACTATGAAGGCCTGGACCCCCAGGGTAACCCGCTGAGCCGCTTTGCCGAGGGGTTTCATGCGCGGGTGGTGCAGCACGAATGCGACCACCTGATCGGCCGGCTGTACCCCTCGCGCATCCAGGACTTCGCCAAGTTCGGCTACACCGAGGTGCTGTTCCCCGGGCTGGACGCCAGCGACGACTGACCGTGCACCATGGCTACCAGCGCTTTGCTGCGCTGGTAGCGCAGCAGCCGTGAGGCCAGGGCTTCGGGCAGTGCGGTGGTGGCGTTGAAACCCAGGCGCTGGTAGTAAGGGGCAAGGTCGGGGTGGCAGAACAACCAGGTCGGGCCCGCCTGCGCCGCCAGGGCCGCCTCTACCAATGCGGCCCCGGCGCCACGGCCGCGCTGGGTGGGTGCGACGAACAGGCCGGTGAGCCACTGGCCGTCGGCCACCGCGCTCAAGCACAGGCCAGCCACGATTGTGTCACTGCGCGCTACCCACAATTGCCCGTCGTTGGCGGCGCGCATGCGCGAGCCATGCTGTTTGTAGAAGTGCGCGAGCAGCCGGCGTTCGGCGCCGAGCAGGGGCGTGCAGTGCAGGGTGGTCATCGGGAGTCCGGGCGTGGGTGGCTCTGGCCCGGTGGTTCCAGGCTGCCGAGCCGCTTCGCTTTGTCGCAGATTGTTGCAAATCCTGCAAGGGTGAATGTCCGACTTCAGGGTTCAAGTATTGCAGGCGAGGAGTAGAATTTCAGCTATCCCCCCTGGCAGTACGATAAAGCGGGATCGGTACTTCGTGTCATCTTCGTAGACGATGACAACTTCTCCGCGCCATTGACGGCCTATTGAAGTCACTCGATCAGCTGGATTGCTCCAAAGGCATAAACCCATGAAATCATTACTGATTCTTGCTCTGGTCGGTATGTCCTCGTTCGCCCTCGCCGATGAGGCCAAACCGGTCTCCAGCGAGCCTGTAGCCCAGCAGTACGACTATTCGATGAACCTCGACATCAAACGGGTGATTCACCTGTCGACCATCCCCAATGTCTGCGAAGTGGTACCTGCGACCATGACCTACGAAGACCACCAAGGCCAGGTGCATACCATCCAGTACCGGGCAATGGGCGAAGGGTGCCAGCAAGGCTGAAGTGGCCAATGGCCCTGGCCGTGTGAAGCGCTGCCAGGGCCATTGGCGTTTACCAACCCACCGCTGGCGATTAGGATCGGTACACACCCGTATCGATGAAGGATGATCGCCATGTTCGACCTCGCCGCACTGCGCGAAGCTGCCAGTTTCGTTCACCAGCATGTTCCGCCGACGCCCCAGCGCGAGTGGCCGCTTTTGGCCGAGCAGGTGGGCTGCAAGCTGTGGGTCAAGCACGAGAACCACGCCCCGACCGGCGCCTTCAAGGTGCGCGGTGGGCTGGTTTACGTGCGTTCGCTGCTGGCCAAGGGCAAGCCGCCACGTGGGCTGGTCACCGCCACCCGCGGCAACCATGGCCAGAGCATGGCGCTGGCGGCCAGCCAGGCCGGCGTGCCGCTGGTGATCGTGGTGCCAGAAGGCAACTCGAAGGAAAAGAACGCGGCCATGCGCGCCCTGGGCGCGAAGTTGGTGGAGCATGGCGTCGACTTCGACGTTGCCCGTGAAGAGGCGGCGCGGCTGGCGGATGAATTGGGTTACGACATGGTGCCGTCGTTCCACCCGGAACTGGTGCGCGGAGTGGCCACCTACGCCTTGGAGTTGTTCGAGAGCGTGGACGATCTCGATTGCGTGTATGTGCCGATCGGCATGGGTTCGGGCATTTGCGGGCTGATTCAGGCGCGTAACCTGCTGGGCCTGCGTACCGAGATCGTCGGCGTGGTGTCCAGCGCTGCCGATGCCTACGCGCAGAGCTTCGAGCAGGGGCGCATCATCACCACCGCCACTGCCGACACCTTCGCCGACGGCATGGCCTGCCGCGTGCCACACCCGGATGCCTTCGCCCTGGTGCGCGAGCATGCCGCGCGGATCGTGCGGGTTACCGACGCTGAGGTGGCAGCGGCCATGCGCCTTTATCACGAAACCACCCACAACACCGCCGAAGGCGCCGGTGCCGCGGCGCTGGCTGCGCTGTTGCAGGAGCGTGAACGCCAGGCGGGCAAGCGGGTAGCGGTGGTGCTCAGTGGCGCCAATGTCGACCGAGAGCGGTATGCGCAGGTGCTGACTGAAAAATCCTGAATGGATATCGGGGAAAAAGTGCTATCTTAATTTGATAGCATTTTCCGATGAACACTCGATACCGCAAAATTTACGACGCCATCTTCAGAACGCCCACCACCGCGTCACTGGCATTTGCCGAGGTTGAAGCCTTGGTGCTTCACCTCGGTGGGCACGTGCTGGAGCGCCAAGGCTCCAGGGTCAAGCTGGTGCTTGGCGGCCAGAGTTGGAGGTGTCATCGCCCCCATCCTGGCAAGGAAGCCAAGCGGTATCAGATCGAAGAAGCCCGCGAATTCTTCTTGCGGGCAGGAGTCAGCCTATGAGTTGCATGCGCTACAAGGGCTATGCCGCCCGTATCGATTACGATGAGCGTGACGACATTTTTGTTGGCCGTGTGCTTGGCATGCGCGACATCATCAGTTTCCACGCAAGCTCGGTGCCTGAGCTTCATGACGCCTTCCGGGATGCGCTGGAAGATTACCTGGCCGATTGTGCGGAGCAGGGCATCTCGCCGGAAAAACCAGCATCCGGCAAAGTCATGCTGCGCATCAGGCCTGAAGTTCATGCGGCGGCAAGCGTCGCTGCCCATGCTGCCGGCAAAAGCCTGAACCAGTGGGCGGATGAGGTATTCGAGCAGGCTGCTCTGGCCTGACCGAGCCTTGCGCCGCCTGCGCGGGCGAAAAATTCAGCGCAACCTGTCGATTTTCTCGGCTACCGTTCGACCATGAGCTGAAGGCACAGGGCATTCCTGTGCCGACCGGAGGCTCTGCCCATGAACACCGCAGCCGAAAGCGAAATCCGCCAGTTGATCGACACCTGGATGCAGGCCGTTCGCGACCGTGACATCCCCGCCATCACCGCGCCCTACGCCGACGACATCGTCGCCTTCGATGCCATCCAGGCCTTGCAGTTCAAGGGCAAGGACAACTACCGCAAACACTGGGAAATGTGCATGGGCATGTGCACCGGCCCGATGGTTTTCGAGCTGGCCGAGCTGACCGTGCACACCGCCGGCGAGTTGGCCCTGGCCCATTGGCTCAACCGCTGTGGCCCGGGCGATGACGAGAGCCAGTGCGGCTTCATGCGTGCCACCGTGGGCTATCGCAAGGTCGACGGGCACTGGCAGGTGATCCATGAACACTGGTCGGCGCCGTTCGACATGCAAACCCAGAAAGCACTGTTCGATCTGAAACCTTGAGCCGCTATCGCCAAACGCACGTTGCCAACGCCTGGAGACAACCATGAAATACCTGTGCCTGGTCTATTGTGACGAAGCGCTGCTGCACAGCCTGCCCGACAGCCCGGAAGACGCCGAATGCCTGGCCTATGCCGAGTCGCTGCAAGGCGCCGGGCGGATCATTGCGGCAGAGGCGCTGAAAAGCGTGCAGGCCGCCACCACCGTGCGTGTGCGCGGCGGGCGAATGAGCATCACCGACGGCCCGTTCGCCGAAACCAAAGAGCAGCTGGCCGGCTTTTACCTGGTCGATGCCCGCGACCTCAACGAGGCGCTGAACATCGCCAAGGGCATTCCGGCGGCACGTGTGGGCAGTGTGGAAGTGCGCCCTGTGCGTGAGCTGCAACCCTGACAGCAACGGAGAACAACAAAAATGAGCCTGACCCACGCTGCGACTGCCCAACACGAATTGTCCATCAGCCGCCTGATCGATGCGCCGCCGGCCAAGGTGTTCCGTGCCTGGACCGAGCCTGAGTGGTTGATGCAGTGGTGGGGCCCGCATGGCATGACCACCCCGGAGTGTGAAATGCAGCTGTGGAGCGGTGGCCTGTTCCGCACCCTGATGCGTGCCCCGGACGGCACCGAGTACCCGACCCAGGGCGTCTTCCTGGAAATCGCCGCGCCCAGGCGGCTGGTGTTCACCGATGCCTTCCTGCCAGGCTGGGTGCCCTCGGGCAAGGCATTCATGACCGCGGTAATCAGCTTCGACGAAGAACACGGCAAGACCCGCTACACCGCCCGCGCCTGGCACTGGAGTGCCGCCGACAGCCGGGCGCATGAAGAGATGGGCTTTCACCAGGGCTGGGGAGAAAGCCTGGACCGCCTGGTGGAGGTGGTGACCCAGCGGATGCCTGACTGATGGCGGAGCTGGCGCAGGTGCGTGCCGAAGTGGAGGCCGTGTACCGCCGCGAATCGCGGCGCATCCTGGCGACCTTGATTCGCCTGCTGGGGGACTTCGACCTGGCCGAGGAGGCCTTGCATGATGCGTTCTTCATTGCCGTCGAGCGCTGGCAACGCGATGGTATTCCCGACAACCCGCGGGCCTGGCTAGTGTCTACCGGGCGTTTCAAGGCCATCGACGCGCTGCGCCGCCGGGCGCGCTTCGACCGCTCACAGGCCGACCTGATTATGTTGATCGAAGGCCAGGGGCACGACCCCAGTGAAGAAGAGTTGCTGGCCGACGACCGCCTGCGGCTGATTTTCACCTGCTGCCACCCGGCCCTGGCCGCCGATGCCCAGGTGCCACTGACCTTGCGCGAAGTCTGCGACCTGACCACCGAGCAGATCGCCCGGGCGTTTTTGCAGAGCCCGGCGACCATCGCCCAGCGCATCGTGCGCGCCAAGGCCAAGATTCGCGATGCCGGCATTCCCTACCAGGTTCCGGAACTGCATGAGCTGCCTGAGCGGCTGGATAGCGTGTTGCGGGTGATTTACCTGGTGTTCAACGAAGGTTATTCAGCTTCCAGCGGCGAAGCGTTGCTGCAGCAGGCGCTGAGCGACGAAGCGATTCGCCTGGGGCGCCTGCTGGTGCAACTGCTGCCTGATGCGGAGGCGGTCGGTTTGCTGGCGCTGATGCTGCTGCAGGCGTCGCGCCAGCGTGCGCGCAGTGATGCCGAGGGCAACCTGGTGCTGCTCGATGAGCAGGACCGCAGCCTGTGGGACCGGGCGCAGATTACCGAGGGCTGCGAACTGGTGCGCCTGGCTTTGGGCAGCCGGGACTTTGGTGCCTACACCGTGCAGGCGGCGATTGCGGCGGTGCATGCCGAGGCGGCGACAGCCGAGGCCACCGATTGGGGGGAAATCGTCGGGCTGTATGACGTGCTGCAGCGGCATTGGCCGTCGCCGGTGGTGGCGTTGAACCGGGCGGTGGCTTTGGCCAAGCGTGACGGGGCAGAAGCCGGGCTGGCGGCGGTGGAAGCGATTCTGGCAGCGGGGGAGTTGCGCGATTACCACCTGGCCCACGCGGCGCGGGCGCAGTTGCATCAGCAACTGGGGAAGGTGGACGAGGCGCGGGCGGCCTGGCAGCAGGCCTTGGCGCTGACCCAGCAAGGGGCGCAGCGGCGGCATATCGAACGGCGCCTGCGCGAGCTGCCTTGATTGCCTTGTGAGGTCGGTTTGGTAGGAGCGAGCAGCGCTCGCGATGGGCTGCAGCGCAGCCCCGGCGGTGTGTGGCACCGGCCTTGCCGGTGATCGCGAGCTGCGCTCGCTCCTACAGGTGTACCAGCGCGGCTGTCAGCCGGCCACGAAGTTCGGCGGCGACACCAGCTCGACGGTCTGCTGCTTGCGCGGCGCCAGGATTTCAGCCACGCCCTCGACCACCAGCTCGTCGTTCTGGTTGTACACGTTGGTGGCGATGCGCACCTTGAACTTGGGCAGTTTCTCGAGAATTTCCAGGCGCACGGTCAGGCTGTCGCCAATCTTCACAGGCTTCTGGAAGCTCATCTGCTGGCCCAGGTAGATGGTGCCAGGGCCGGGCAGGGTGCACGCCACTGCCGCGCTGATCAGGGCGCCGCTGAACATGCCGTGGGCAATGCGTTCCTTGAACATGCTCTTGGCGGCGAATTCGGCGTCCAGGTGCACTGGGTTGTGGTCGCCGGACATGGCGGCGAACAGCTGGATGTCGCGCTCTTCTACGGACTTCTTGTATTCGGCTTTCTGGCCGACTTCGAGGGCTTCGTAAGGCGTGTTGGTGACCTGGGTCATCGGAGCTTCCTTAAAGGGCGGACGAGGGCCGCTATCATTCACTGCGGGCAGGGCGGCCTAGGGCCAGCGCCTGCTCCAGCCAGGCGATTATATCGCCGGTGACCTCGTCGCGATTGAGTTCATTCAGCACTTCATGCCGCGCTTGAGGATAGACGCGCAGCCGTACGTGTCGATTACCGGTCGCGCGCAGGGCATCGGCCAGGTGGGTGAGACGCTTGCCAGCACTCACCGGATCACATTCGCCGCCGATGACCAGCATCGGCAGGTTCGGGTCGATCTGCGCAAGGTTGCGTGGCTGGCTGATATGCGCCAGCCCTTGCAGCAGGTCGAGCCATAGCTGGTTGCTGCAGCGAAAGCCGCATAGGGGGTCGTTGATGTACTTGTCCACCTCGGCCGGGTCGCGGCTGAGCCAGTCGAAGGCCGTGCGGTTGGGCTTGAAGGCCTTGTTGAACGCGCCAAACGACAGCCACTCGATCAGCGCGCTCTGGCCCAGCGGGCCCTGGCGCCAGGTTTCCAGCCGGGCGATCTGGCGCGCCACGCGGTACAGAGCCGGCGGCTGGAAGTTGGAGCCGCTGAGGATTGCCCCGTGCAGGCTGCCACTGTGGTGCAACAGGTAGGCCTGGGCGATGTAGCTGCCCATGCTGTGGCCAAACAGGAACAAGGGCGTGCAGGGAAATTGCTGGCCAATGTGCTGGGCCAGCAGCCCCAGGTCGTTGACCACGGCATTCCAGCCATGATGCCGGGCGAACAGGCCGAGGCTGCCCTGCTCGGCGCTGCGCCCGTGGCCGCGCAGGTCTGCTGCCAGCAGGGCGAAGCCGTGTTCGCTCAAGGCCTGGCCCAGACGCTGGTAGCGCCCGGCATGCTCGGCCATGCCATGCGCCAGCAGCACCACGGCCTTGACCGGCGTGGCCGGCAACCATTGGTGCACGTACAGGCTGCAGTGCGCGCTGGCAGGCAGCCAGAAGGCATCGTGGGGCATGGCGAGTCCTTGGGTGCGAAGGGTACCCGCACAGTGTATGCACAACCGTGCGAATTGCAGGAAGGGCACAAAAGAGATTCACAATGTTAATGGCGGCACTTGGCGTATATGCCACCTCGGGGTTACCTGCTAACGTCGCTGCAACGCCCGTTCGCCACCCGGTGGACGGGGCAGGGAATCAGCACGGGCTCAGGCAGAGGAACAATAATAAATGCAAGCCGACTTCTGGAACGACAAGCGCCCGGAGGGCGTACCTTCAACCCTGGACATGCACGCCTACGCCTCGGTGGTCGAGGTGTTCGAGCGCTCCTGCAAGCGCTTCGCCGGCCGCCCGGCCTTCAGCAACCTGGGCGTGACCCTGAGCTACGCCGAGCTCGAACAATACTCGGCAGCCTTCGCCGCCTGGCTGCAGCAGCATACCGACCTCAAGCCTGGCGACCGTATCGCGGTGCAGATGCCCAACGTCCTGCAATACCCCATCGCCGTGTTCGGCGCCCTGCGCGCCGGGCTGGTCGTGGTCAATACCAACCCGCTGTACACCGAGCGCGAGATGCGCCACCAGTTCAAGGACGCCGGCGCCCGCGCCCTGGTGTACCTGAACATGTTCGGCAAGCGCGTGCAGGAGGTATTGCCCGACACCGGCATCGAGTACCTGATCGAGGCCAGGATGGGCGATATGTTGCCTGCCGCCAAGGGTTGGCTGATCAACACCGTGGTCGACAAGGTGAAGAAGATGGTGCCGGCCTACCACCTGCCCCAGGCCATCCCTTTCAAGCAGGTGCTGCGCCAGGGCCGCAACCTGGCCCACACGCCGGTGCCGCAGGCGCTGGGCGACGTCGCCGTGTTGCAGTACACCGGCGGCACCACGGGCCTGGCCAAGGGCGCCATGCTCACCCATGGCAACCTGGTGGCGAACATGCTGCAGGTGCTGGCCTGCTTCGCCCAGCGCGGCCCGGACGGCCAGCAACTGATCCGCGAAGGCCAGGAGGTGATGATCGCGCCGTTGCCGCTGTACCACATCTATGCCTTCACCGCGAACTGCATGTGCATGATGGTCACTGGCAACCACAACGTGCTGATCACCAACCCGCGCGATATCCCAGGCTTTATCAAGGAACTGGGCAAGTGGCGGTTTTCCGCGTTGCTGGGCTTGAACACGTTGTTCGTTGCGCTGATGGACCACCCCGGTTTCCGCCAGCTGGACTTCTCGGCATTGAAGGTCACCAACTCGGGCGGCACGGCGCTGGTCAAGGCCACTGCCGAGCGCTGGGAAGAGCTTACCGGCTGCCGCATCGTCGAAGGCTACGGCCTGACCGAAACCTCGCCGGTGGCCAGCACCAACCCCTACGGCCAGCTGGCGCGCCTGGGCACGGTGGGCATGCCGGTGCCGGGCACGGCGTTCAAGGTGATCGACGACGAAGGCAATGAGCAGCCCCTGGGCGAGCGCGGCGAGTTGTGCATCCAGGGCCCGCAGGTGATGAAGGGCTACTGGCAGCAGCCCGAAGCCACGGCCCAGGCGCTGGACGCCGACGGTTGGTTCAAGACCGGCGATATTGCCGTGATCGACCCGGACGGCTTCACCCGCATCGTCGACCGCAAGAAGGACATGATTATCGTCTCGGGCTTCAACGTGTACCCCAATGAAATCGAAGACGTGGTGATGGGCCACCCGCAAGTGGCCAATTGCGCGGCTATCGGTGTGCCGGACGAGAAGTCGGGGGAGGCGGTGAAACTGTTCGTGGTCGCGCGCGAGGGCGGGGTGAGCGTGGAAGAGCTCAAGGCCTACTGCAAGGCCAACTTCACCGGCTACAAGGTGCCCAAGCACATCGTGCTGCGCGAGTCGCTGCCGATGACGCCGGTGGGCAAGATTTTGCGGCGGGAGCTGCGTGATATCGCCTGATACTGGTTTAGCCTTCGCGGGGCAACCCCGCTCGGTGTGTAGGAGCGGGCTTGCCCCGCGAAGGCCCAACAGGTGCTCTAACAGGCGCATCACAGCCCGATTCGCGACATTTTGGTTAAATACTCTAAAAATGACCTGTATCGTTCATTGAGTCATTTTTGTGACTGCAAGGCCTGTCTTGGCCCCTAGGCGACCCCAAACAAAGCTGTTACTCTCGGCCCGCTTTCAGATGATCAGGTTTGCAACCAACCCTCATCTCATATCAATAATAAACGCATCGACGCGTGAATCGAACTTCGCTGTTGCTGAAGGAGTGGGCTTCCATGATCGAACATTTTTGGAAGGATAAATACCCAGCCGGGATCACGGCGGAAATCAATCCTGACGATTTCCCCAACATCCAGGCGGTACTCAAGCAATCCTGCCAACGCTTTGCCAACAAACCGGCCTTTAGCAACCTGGGCAAGACCATCACCTACGGCGAGTTGTACGCGCTGTCGGGCGCCTTCGCTGCCTGGCTGCAGCAGCACACCGACCTCAAGCCGGGGGACCGGATTGCCGTGCAACTGCCCAACGTCCTGCAATACCCGGTCGCCGTGTTCGGCGCCCTGCGTGCAGGCCTGATCGTGGTCAACACCAACCCGCTCTACACCACGCGGGAAATGGAACACCAGTTCAACGACTCCGGGGCCAAGGCCTTGGTGTGCCTTGCCAACATGGCCCACCTGGCCGAGAAGGTGGTGCCCAAGACCCAGGTCAAGCACGTCATCGTCACCGAAGTGGCCGACCTGCTGCCACCGCTCAAGCGCCTGCTGATCAACAGCGTGATCAAGTACGTGAAGAAGATGGTGCCGGCCTATAACCTGCCGGGCGCCGTGCGCTTCAACGACGCCCTGGCGCTGGGCAAGGGCCAGCCGGTTACCGAAGCCAACCCGCAGGCCAACGATGTGGCGGTGCTGCAGTACACCGGTGGCACCACAGGCGTTGCCAAGGGGGCGATGCTCACCCACCGCAACCTGGTGGCCAACATGCTGCAGTGCCGCGCCCTGATGGGCTCGAACCTGCAGGAAGGCTGCGAGATACTGATCACGCCGCTGCCGCTGTACCACATCTATGCCTTTACCTTCCATTGCATGGCAATGATGCTGATCGGCAACCACAACGTGCTGATCAGCAACCCGCGCGACCTGCCGGCCATGGTCAAGGAACTGGGCAAGTGGAAGTTCAGCGGTTTCGTTGGCTTGAATACCTTGTTCGTCGCCCTGTGCAACAACGAGGCGTTCCGCGCGCTGGACTTCTCGGCGCTGAAAATCACCCTGTCCGGCGGCATGGCCTTGCAGTTGAGCGTGGCCGAGCGCTGGAAAACCGTTACCGGTTGCGCCATTTGCGAAGGCTACGGCATGACCGAAACCAGCCCGGTGGCAGCGGTGAACCCGGCCGAGGCCAACCAGGTGGGCACCATCGGCATTCCGGTGCCGTCTACCCTGTGCAAGGTGATCGACGATGCGGGCAATGAACTGCCCCTGGGCGAGGTCGGCGAGCTGTGCGTGAAGGGCCCGCAGGTGATGAAGGGCTACTGGCAGCGTGAAGACGCCACCGCCGAGATTCTCGACAGCGAAGGCTGGCTGAAAACCGGTGACATCGCCCTGATTCAGGCCGACGGCTACATGCGCATCGTCGACCGCAAGAAGGACATGATCCTGGTGTCGGGCTTCAACGTGTACCCCAACGAGCTCGAAGACGTGCTCGCCGCCTTGCCGGGCGTGCTGCAGTGCGCGGCGATCGGTGTGCCGGACGAAAAATCCGGCGAGGTGATCAAGGTGTTCATCGTGGTCAAACCGGGCATGACCCTGACCAAGGAACAGGTGATGGAGCACATGCGTGCCAACGTCACCGGCTACAAGGTGCCAAAATTCATCGAGTTCCGTGATGCCTTGCCGACCACCAACGTGGGCAAGATCCTGCGCCGTGAGTTGCGCGATGAAGAGTTGAAGAAGCAGGGCCTGAAGAAGATCGCTTGATTGACCTCGTGGGCCCTTCGCGGGGCAAGCCCGCTCCTTGTAGGAGCGGGCTTGCCCCGCGAAGGGCCAGTACAATCAGCGCAATTTCTCCAGCATCTGGTAGTACCACATCCCCGCCGCCAGCAGCGGGTTCCCCAGCAAATCCCCCATCGGCACCCGCACGTGCTTGCACGCCGCGAAGGTGTCGAACTGCTCCAGCGCCCCGGTCAACGCCTTGGCCATGATCTCGCCCATGATGTGGCTGGTGGCGATGCCGTGCCCGGAGTAGCCCTGGCAATACCACACGTTTTCCGACAGCTTGCCCAGTTGCGGGATGCGGTTGACCACGATGCCCATGGCGCAGCTCCACTGGAACTCGATTGGCACGCCCTTGAGTGCGGGGAAGGTGCGCTCGATGCACGGGCGCAGCTCGCCTTCGATGTCGCGTGAATCCTTGCCCGAATAGTTGGCGCCGCCGCCGAACAGCAGGCGCTTGTCGGCCGTCAGGCGGTAGTAGTCGAGGACGAAGCGGCAGTCGTACACCGCCAGGTCCTGCGGGTTGATCTGCTCGGCCAGCTCACCCAGCGGCGCGGTGGTGACGATGCCACCCATGGCCGGAAAGATCTTGCCCTTGAGCTGGCGTTTTTCCAGCCTGTGATAGACGTCCCCGGCCAGCATCACCTGGTGCGCCTCGACCCTGCCGTGGGCGGTGACCACGGCCGGGCGCGGGCCGTGGACGATCTCCAGCACTTCGGAGTTTTCGAAAATCAGCGCGCCCAGGCCGTGGGCGGCGCGGGCTTCGCCCAGGCACAGGTTGAGCGGGTGCAGGTGCAGGTTGCGCAGGTTCTTCAGCGCGCCCAGGTACAACGGGCTCTGCAGGTGTTCGGCAACGCCCTCGCGGTCGAGCAACTGAACCTGCTCGCCCATGCCACGGCGCTCGGCCTCGGCCTGGAAACTGCGCAGTTCCTGCATGTGCGACGGTTTCATCGCTGCATGCAGGTGGCCACGCTTGAGGTCGCAGTCAATGCCATAGCGTGCGACCCGCTGCTCGATGACCTGGTGACCGCGCCAGCGCAGGTGCCAGATGAAATCGTCCACCTCGCTGCCCAGGCGCTTGCGCATCTGCGTGCGCATGGCTTCGTCGCCCGAGAGGCTGCCGGTCACCTGGCCGCCGTTGCGCCCGCTGGCGCCCCAGCCGATGCGGTTTGTTTCGACGATGGCCACCTTCAGGCCGCGCTCGGCCAGTTCCACGGCGGTGGCGACGCCGGTGAAACCGCCGCCGATGATCGCCACGTCGACCTGCACCGTGCCTTTAAGCTGCGGGTAGGCGGTGTGGTCGTTGAGCGTGGCGCTGTAATAGGACGGCGCGCGCTGGGCCGGGCCGTCGTTCAATGCTGCGTTCATGGGTGTTCCTTGTTCTTGAAAGGGTAAGGCTCAGGCCTGGTGCAGGTACCAGCGCCAGTCCTGCTCGCTGACTTCGGCCATGAACTGGCGATACTCGGCGCGCTTGACCTTCAGATAAACGCCGAGGAAGGCATCGCCAAGGGCTTCGCGGGCCCACTCCGAGCGTTCCAGGGCATCAAGGGCGGTCAGCCAGTCGGTGGGCAGGTGTTCGATGGCCTGGGCATAGCCGTTGCCCTCGACCGGGGCGCCGGGGTCCAGCTGCTCGCGAATGCCGTAGTGGCTGGCGGCGAGAATGGCGGCAGCGGCCAGGTAGGGGTTGGCATCGGCGCCGCAGATGCGGTGTTCCACATGCCGGCTGTTGGCCGGGCCGCCCGGCACGCGCAGGCTCACCGTGCGGTTGTCGACCCCCCAGGTGGGCGCCAGCGGGGCATAGCTGTTGGCCTGGAAGCGGCGGAACGAGTTGGCGTTGGGGCAGAACAGCAGCAACGATTCGCGCAGGTGGCGCAGCATGCCGGCCACGGCCTGGCGCAGCAGCGGGGTGCCGGCCTTGTCGTCGCTGGCGAACAGGTTGTTGCCGGCACTGTCGGCCAGGCTCAGGTGCATGTGCATGCCGGTGCCGGCCAGTTGCGCGAACGGCTTGGCCATGAAGCAGGCCTGCATGCCGTGGGCATGGGCCACACCCTTGACCAGGCGTTTGTAGCGCACGGCCTGGTCCATGGCTGCCAGGGCATCGCCGTGTTCCAGGGTGATTTCCACCTGGCCCGGGGCGTATTCCGAGATCGCCGTGCGCGCAGGGATGCACTGGGCCTTGCAGGCGGCGTAGAGGTCGGCCAGGAAGGGTTCGATCTGCTCCAGCTCGCGCAGGCCATACACCTGGGTGCTGCGCGGGCGGCCGCCGTCGTTGTCCAGCGCAGGTTGCGGGCGGCCCTGGGCGTCGCGTTGCTGGTCGAGCAGGTAGAACTCAAGTTCGCAGGCCATCACCGGGTGGTAGCCATCGGCCTTGAGCGCTTCGACGGTGCGCAGCAGCACGTGGCGCGGGTCGGCGACGCTGGCCGGCCGGCCTTCGCTGGGGTGCATGCTGACCTGTACCGCCGCGGTTGGCACGCGGCGCCAGGGCAGGCGAACCAGGCTGCCCTCCAGCGGGTAGGCGCGGCAATCGATGTCACCCACGTCCCAGACCAGGCCTGAGTTTTCCACGTCGTCGCCATTGAGGGTCAGGCCCAGGATGGTACTCGGCAGCGGGCGACCGCTCTGGAACACGGCCAGCAGTTCCTCGCGGTGCAGCAGCTTGCCGCGGGGCACGCCGTTGGCGTCGAGGATGAACAGCTCGAACAGTTCGATATCGGGGTTTTCAGCCAGGAAACGGCTGGCCTGCTCTACAGGTGCAAAGTGCATGATGGTTTCGCTCACGAGGGCATGGAACCTGCGCGCAGGCGCGGTCCAGTCGAGTCAAACGGCCAGGTGCTGGCCGGGTTTGGTCACGAACAGGTGGGCGAATGATCCGGTGGGCGGGCGTGGCGGCAGTGCCACAGGGCCCAGAAGGCGAGGATGATGTGCACCAGCGGATTTTCCCCGGCACGGGTCCGGGCCTTCGGCAGCGAAGGGCGGGACGACGGAGGGGCGATCGGCTGGGCGGGGGTCATGCCTTTGATACTCACATGCGGCGTAAGGTTGATTAAAGCAGTGAATGGCAACCTTTACATCGTGGTTGGCTAAACATTCTCTTTGCCTGTGCCGGCCCTTTCGCGGGGCAAGCCCGCTCCTACAGATTCAAAACCTGTAGGAGCGGGCTTGCCCCGCGAAAGGGCCGGTACAGGCAGCAGAGAACCGGCAAATCTGCGACAATCGCCCAACTTTCCGAATGCCGATCATGAAAAAGCAGGCCCACCTGCATCACTAAAAAGCCCCATGACTGACCACGCCATCGACAAACTGCTGCAAAACCTCGACCACGCCATGATCGCCGACCGCCATCGCCTGCGCCGGCAACTGCATGAACTGCGCAAGCGCCCAGACGAGGCCAAGCTTGCCCAGTGGGTGGAAAAGGTCCAGGCCTCCTGCGCCCAGGTCACCGCACGCCAAAACAGCGTGCCGCGTATCCGCTACGACGACAGCCTGCCGATCGCCGCCAAGCGCGACGACATCAAGAAGGCCCTGGCCGAGCACCAGGTGCTGGTGATCGCCGGTGAAACCGGTTCGGGCAAGACCACCCAGTTGCCGAAGATCTGCCTGGAACTGGGCCGTGGCAGCCATGGCCTGATCGCCCACACCCAGCCGCGCCGGATTGCTGCGCGCAGTGTCGCGGCGCGGGTGGCCGAGGAGCTGGGCACGCCGCTGGGTGGTTTGGTGGGCTACCAGGTGCGTTTCGAAGACCAGAGCGATGCCAACACCCTGGTCAAGCTCATGACCGACGGCATCCTGCTGGCCGAAACCCAGCACGACCGCTTCCTCGAACGCTACGACACGATCATCGTCGACGAAGCCCACGAGCGCAGCCTGAACATCGACTTCCTGCTCGGCTACCTGAAAACCTTGCTGCACCGCCGCCCGGACCTGAAGCTGATCATCACCTCGGCGACCATCGACCTGGAGCGTTTCTCCAAGCACTTCGACGGCGCGCCGATCATCGAGGTGTCGGGCCGCACCTTCCCGGTGGAAACCTGGTACCGCCCGCTGACCAGCGAGCAGGACGAGGAGGGCAACCAGGTCGAGGACGACCTCACCGTCGACCAGGCCATCCTTGCCACCCTCGACGAGATCGCCCAGCACGAGCGCAGCGTGGGCAAGGGCCCAGGCGATGTGCTGGTGTTCCTGCCGGGAGAGCGGGAAATTCGCGATGCCGCCGAGATCCTGCGCAAGGCGCAGTTGCGCCATACCGAGATCCTGCCATTGTATGCGCGGCTGTCGCCGGCCGAGCAGCAGCGCATATTCCAGGCCCACACCGGGCGCCGCGTGGTGCTGGCCACCAACGTTGCGGAAACCTCGCTGACCGTGCCTGGCATCCGTTACGTGATCGACACCGGCACTGCACGCATCAGCCGCTACAGCTACCGCGCCAAGGTTCAGCGCCTGCCGATCGAGGCGGTGTCCCAGGCCAGCGCCAACCAGCGCAAGGGCCGCTGCGGGCGGGTTGAGCCGGGCATTTGCGTGCGCCTGTACAGCGAGGAAGACTTCAACGGCCGCCCGGCGTTCACCGACCCCGAGATCCTGCGCACCAACCTGGCGGCGGTGATCTTGCAGATGCTGCACCTGCGCCTGGGCGCCATCGATGCCTTCCCGTTCATCGAGCCGCCGGATGGCAAGGCCATCAGCGACGGTTTCAACCTGCTGCAGGAACTGTCGGCGGTCAATCGCGAGAACCAGCTGACGCCGATCGGCCGCCAGCTGGCGCGCCTGCCGATCGACCCGCGGCTGGGCCGCATGCTGCTCGAAGGCGCCCGCCAGGGCAGCTTGCAGGAAGTGCTGATCGTCACCAGTGCGCTGTCGGTACAAGACCCGCGTGAGCGCCCGCCCGAGCGCCAGCAGGCTGCCGACCAGGCGCATGCCCAGTGGAAGGACGTCGACTCCGACTTCGCCGCGCTGGTCAACCTGTGGCGCGGTTTCGAGGAGCAGCGCCAGGCGCTGACCGCCAACCCGCTGCGCAACTGGTGCCGCAAGAACTTCCTGAATTACCTGCGCCTGCGTGAGTGGCGTGATGCCCATCGCCAGCTGGCGCTGATTTGCCGCGACCTGCAGCTGACGGTGAACAAGGAGCCGTCCGACTACCTGAAGGTGCACAAGGCGATCCTCAGCGGCCTGCTCAGCCAGATCGGCCAGAAGACCGAGGAAGGCGACTACCAGGGTGCCCGCCAGCGGCGCTTCTGGGTGCACCCGTCTTCTGGCATTGGCCGCAAGCGCCCACAGTGGGTGATGGCCGCGGAGCTTGTGGAAACCACCAAGCTGTATGCACGCATGGTGGCCAAGATCGAACCGGACTGGATCGAGCCGCTGGCCGGGCACCTGGTCAAGAAGAACCACTTCGAACCGCACTGGGAGAAGAAGCGCGGGCAGGTGGTGGCCTATGAGCAGATCACCCTGTACGGGCTGATTCTGGTGGGGCGCCGTCCGGTGCATTTCGGCCCGATCGACCCGGTCACTTCGCGCGAGCTGTTTATCCGCGAAGGCTTGGTCGGCGGCGAAATCCAGTCGCGGGCCAAGTGCCTGGCGGCAAACAAGCGCCTGCTCGAACAGCTCGATGAGCTTGAAGCCAAGGCCCGCCGCCGCGACATCCTGGCCGACGAAGAAACCTTGTACGCCTTCTACGAGGCGCGCCTGCCGGCGGAAATTCACCAGACCGCGACCTTCGACAGCTGGTACCGCATGGGCAGCCAGAAGGATGCCAACCTGTTGATCATGCGCGAGGAAGACGTGCTGGCCCGCGAGGCCAGCGAAGTCACCGCCGCGCAGTACCCCGACAGCCTGCAGGTGGGCGAACTGCGCCTGCCGCTGACCTACCACTTCGAGCCGGGCCACCCCCGCGACGGCGTGACCGTGCGGGTGCCGGCGCCGCTGCTGCCGAGCCTGCCGGGCGAGCGCCTGGAATGGCTGGTGCCGGGCCTGCTAGAAGCCAAGTGCGTGGCGCTGGTGCGCAACCTGCCCAAGGCCCTGCGCAAGAACTTCGTGCCGGTGCCGGACTTCGTCAAGGCCTCCCTGGCGCGCATGACCTTCGGCCAGGGCGCATTGCCCCAGGCCCTGGGCCAGGAGCTGCTGCGCATGACCGGGGCGCGGGTGTCGGACGAGGCCTGGGCCGAGTCGGTGGAACTGGTGGAAGGCCACCTGCGGATGAACATCGAGGTGGTCGACGGCCAGGGCAAGTTCCTTGGCGAAGGCCGCGACCTGGCCGAACTGACCGCGCGCTTTGCCGCTGCCAGCCAAGCCGCACTGGCCGTGCCGCGTACTGAAAAGAACGAGCAGCCGGTGCAGGCCAAGGCCTTCAGCGAAGTGAAACAAACCGCCCAGCAGAATATCGCCGGCCTGTCGATGACGGTGTACCCGGCGTTGGTGGAAGAGGCCGGCACCGTGCGTGAAGGCCGCTTCTCGACCCAGGCCGAAGCGCAGTACCAGCACCGCCGCGCCTTGCAGCGTCTGTTGCTGCAGCAACTGGCCGAGCCTGCCAAGTTCCTGCGCGGCAAGTTGCCGGGGCTGACCGAACTGGGCTTGTTGTACCGCGAACTGGGGCGTATCGAGGCACTGGTAGAAGACATTCTGCTGGCCAGCCTGGACAGCTGCATCCTCGATGGCGAAACCCCGCTGCCCCGTGATGGCGCGGCCTTGGCCGGGCTTGCCGAGCGCAAGCGGGGCAGTTGGGCCGAGCATGCCGAGCGCCTGGCCCGGCAGACCCTGGAAGTGCTGAAACTGTGGCACGGCCTGCAAAAGCGCTTCAAGGGCAAGATCGACCTGAGCCAGGCCGTGGCGCTCAATGACATCAAGCAGCAGCTGGCCAACCTGGTGTACCCGGGCTTTGTGCGCGAGACGCCAGCAGTGTGGTTCAAGGAGTTGCCGCGCTACCTGAAGGCGGTGGAACTGCGCCTGGAAAAACTCGGCTCCCAGGTGCAGAAGGACCGGGTGTGGAGCGGTGAACTGAGCAACTTGTGGGCGCAGTACAAGGCCCGGGCCGACAAGCACGCCCAGGAAGGCAAGCGCGACGAGCAGTTGACCTTGTACCGCTGGTGGCTGGAGGAATACCGGGTGTCGCTGTTCGCCCAGCAGCTGGGCACCAAGGTGCCGATTTCCGACAAGCGTTTGAGCAAACAGTGGAGCCAGGTGGAGGGATAAACTTCCGCAGATGTGGCAATATTGATGCAATTTGGGCCGCGTTGCGGCCCTTGTGGGGGCGGGTTCACCCACGAACGAGGGCCACGCCCTCGCTCTCAAACTGGTACCAAGGTGCCATTAAGTTGCCATATTCCCAGCCAGCGCCCATGGCGATGGCCTTTGAGCAGAGGATCGATCGTGCATAACGTCGTGATCAGCGGCACCGGCCTGTATACCCCGGCCCAGAGCATTTCCAACGAAGAACTGGTGGCCTCCTTCAACGCCTGGTCAGCGCAGTACAACCAGGACAACGCCGCCGCCATCGAACGTGGCGAACTGGAAGCTGCCCCGGTTTCCGACGCGGCCTTCATCGAAAAGGCCTCGGGCATCAAGAGCCGCTTCGTCATGGACAAGGCCGGCATCCTCGACCCGCAACGCATGAAGCCGCGCCTGCCCGAGCGTTCCAACGACGAGCAGTCGATCCTCTGCGAAATGGGTGTGGCTGCCGCGCGCCAGGCGCTGGAGCGTGCTGGCCGTACTGCCGCCGATGTCGATGGGGTGATCGTTGCCTGCTCCAACCTGCAGCGCCCGTACCCGGCAATTGCCATCGAGGTACAGCAGGCGTTGGGCATCGACGGCTTTGCCTTCGACATGAACGTGGCCTGCTCGTCGGCCACCTTCGGCATCCAGACGGCCGCCAACAACGTGCAACTGGGCCAGTCCCGCGCCGTGCTGGTGGTGAGCCCGGAAATCTGCACCGGGCACCTGAACTTCCGCGACCGCGACAGCCATTTCATCTTTGGTGATGCCGCCACTGCCGTGCTGGTCGAGCGTGCCGACCAGGCCAGCTCCAAGCACCAGTTCGATATCCTCGGCACCAAGCTGAAAACCGCGTTCTCCAACAACATCCGCAACAACTTCGGCTTCCTCAACCGCGCAGCGGAAGAGGGCATCGGTGCGCGCGACAAACTGTTCGTGCAGGAAGGGCGCAAGGTGTTCAAGGAAGTTTGCCCGATGGTTGCCGAACTGATCGGCACGCACCTGGGCGAGCACAACCTGCAGCCTAGCGACGTGCAGCGCTTCTGGCTGCACCAGGCCAACCTCAGCATGAACCACCTGATCGTCAAGAAGCTGATGGGGCGTGAGGTGAACGAGCACGAGGCACCGGTGATTCTCGACCGTTATGCCAATACCAGTTCGGCGGGGTCGGTGATCGCCTTCCACCTGTACCAGGATGACCTGGCGCAGGGCTCGCTGGGGGTGCTGAGCTCGTTTGGCGCGGGGTATTCGATTGGTAGCGTGATTCTGCGTAAACGCTGATTGAATGGGCGCCGCGTGCGGCGCATCGCGAGCTGCGCTCGCTCCTACACGGACCGGTAGGAGCGAGCAAAGCTCGCGATGCGCCCGAAAGCAAAAAAAGGCAGGAAATGCTGGATGGGGTCAGCATTTCCTGCCTCAGAGTGAAGCAGAGGAGAGTGTTGCTTAGAACTTGGCTTCCAGGTCCACCTGCAGGGTGTCGACGCTGGCGTCGCTGTTCGGCAGGTTGGAGTAGTCGGTCTTGGCCATCAGGTAGGCCGCGCCCAGGGCGAAGTTCTTGTCGATTTCGTAACCCACTTTGAACTTGTGGCCACGGGAACCGGTGAAGCCGTTGCCGAAGTCGGAGTCGGTGAACAGGCTCACGACACCGTTACGCTGTACGTCGCGGTAGTTGTAGTCCAGGCTCCAGGCACCCAGCTTGGTCTTCAGACCGGCCAGCCAGGCAGTGTCCTTGCCATCGGTGCTTTCGGTGTTCTTCACGTACTGGCCGTAAGCCGACAGCGGGATGGCGAAGCCGGTGAAGTCCACTTGGCCAAAGCCTTCCACCAGGTTGAACTCGTCGGTGGTGTTGCCCAGCGAGCGCAGCAGTGCCGAGGCCTTGTCGTTGTCGTAGCCATACAAGCTGGCACCGACGGTGACCTTGACGGTGTCAGCCGCGTTGAACTTGGTACCCAGCTGGGCAGCGTACAGCTGTGCGTCGTGCTTGTACTGCACGCCGTCGCCGTCGACGTTGTCCTTCAGGTTGTAGTGGCCGATGCTGCCGAACACTTCGGCAGGGCCGAGGTTGGTCTTGTAGGTGGCTGCCACGCCTTCTGGGTTGATGTCGCTGTCCCAGATGATGTCGCCCATGCTCACCCACGGCTGGTTCATCTTACCGCCGATCAGGTGCAGGTTCGGGATGGCAGTCGGGTGCCAGTCGAGGTAGGCCAGGTCGACCCACAGGGCTTTCTTCTCGAAGTAGTTGTCCAGGCTCTGGTTGGTCGAGCGGGCATCGGCGCTGCTGCCGGTGGCCACACGCACACCGGCGTCGACTTGCGGGTTGATCTCGCTGTAGAAGCCGACGCGGGCACGCACGCGCTCGCGGTCCTGGTTGGGGCTGCGGGAGATCGGGTTGTCGACGTTGACGTCTTCGTAACGCAGGCGCACGTCACCCTTGATTTGGGTCTTGGCGGCCCATGCCACTTTCTGTTCGAAGGAGCTCATACGGTCGGACTGAGCTTTTTGCGCGGCCTTTTCCTTGGTTTCCTGTGCCAGGTCGCCCTGCAGTTCGTTGTACTGCGCCTGGTTGATCGAGCCGTTGGCGCGGAGCATTTCGAGCAGCTTGGCGTCGACGGCCGCACTGGCCGGAGTGCTCAGAGCCAGCATCATGCCGGTGAGGCTCACTCCGGTAAGTGTAGAAACAAGACGCATAAGGTTCTCCCTACTGAAAAGATTTGGGGAGGCTCAAGCGGCCGCCCCCATGTTGGCATGTCTTCGGAAAGGGCCTGACTAGACAGGTTCTGGGGTTCCGGAAAACAGGCGCAAGTATTGCGGGGGCAAATGACAGAATAATGTCTAATTAGTGGCACTGTTGTTAAGTAATTGAGAGCAAAGGGGTACGGCAGGCAGATCGTCATTTGAGTGAGGGGCGGTTGATCGCCGATACTGGTGGCTTGAAAGGGAGAGCCGAAACCGTGACCAGCCTCTACAGCCTTGCCCATCTGCGCGACCTGCCGGCGGCCACCTGGGATGCCCTGGTGCCCGCTGGCCAGCCATTTCTGCGCCATGCCTTTCTCAGTGCCATGGAAGACAGCGCCAGCGTTGCGCGCAGCACCGGTTGGGCCGCCGAACACCTGGTGCTGGAGCACGAGGGCGAGGTGCGGGCCCTGCTGCCGGCCTATCGCAAATGGCATTCCTATGGCGAGTACGTGTTCGACCATGGCTGGGCCGACGCCTGCGAGCGCGCCGGCATCGCCTATTACCCCAAGCTGCTGGGCGCGGTACCGTTCAGCCCGGTCAGCGGCCCACGCCTGCTGGCCCGCGACCCGGCCGATGGCCTGTTGATTCTGCAGGCCCTGCCCGAGTACCTGGGCAAGGCGGGCTTGTCTGGGGCACACATCAACTTCACCGACCCGGCGCTGGATACGCAGATGGCGAGCTTGCCCGGCTGGATGGAGCGCCTGGGCTGCCAGTTCCACTGGCGCAACCGCGGCTACCGCGACTTCCAGGACTTTCTCGACACCTTGAGCTCACGCAAGCGCAAGCAGATGCGCAAGGAGCGCGAGCAGGTGGCGGGGCAGGGCATCGACTTTCGCTGGTACCGGGGCGATGAGCTGAATGAGGCGCAGTGGGACTTCGTGTTCCTGTGCTACGCCAACACCTACGCGGTGCGCAGGCGTTCGCCCTACCTGACGCGGGAGTTCTTCAGCCTGCTGGCCGAGCGCATGCCCGAGGCGGTGCGGGTGGTGATGGCGCGCCAGGGCGGCCGCGACGTGGCCATGGCCCTGAGCCTGGTGGGCGGCGACAGCCTGTTTGGCCGCTACTGGGGGTGCCTGGACGCATTCGACCGGCTGCATTTCGAGACGTGTTTCTACCAGGGCATGGACTTTGCCATTGCCGAGGGGTTGCAGCGCTTCGATGCCGGGGCGCAGGGTGAGCACAAGCTGATTCGCGGGTTCGAGCCGGTGCTGACGCGCTCGTGGCATTACCTGCTGCACCCAGGGTTGCGGCGGGCAGTGGAGGAATTCCTGGTGCAGGAGCGGGAAGGGGTGCGGGGGTATACCGAGGAGGCCAGAGCGATGCTGCCGTACCGAAAGGATTGAGGACTGGGTTGGCTTCTTCGCGGGGCAAGCCCGCTCCTGTAGGAGCGGGCTTGCCCCGCGAAAGGGCCGCAAAAGGTGTCAATCGACCCCGACAAACCCCCCGGTCTGGTGATGCCACAGGCGGGCATACAGCCCCCGCTGCTCCAGCAGTTCACTGTGGCTGCCACTTTCGACGATACGCCCCTTGTCCAGCACCACCAGCCGGTCCATCCGGGCGATGGTCGACAGCCGGTGGGCGATGGCGATTACTGTCTTGCCCTGCATCAGCGTTTCCAGGCTTTCCTGGATCGCCGCCTCAACCTCCGAGTCCAGCGCCGAGGTTGCCTCGTCCATGATCAGGATCGGCGCATTCTTCAGCAGCACCCGGGCGATGGCGATGCGCTGGCGCTGGCCACCCGACAGCTTGACCCCACGCTCGCCCACATGGGCATCGAAACCGGTACGGCCCTGGGCGTCGGACAACTGCGGAATGAATCCGTCGGCTCGCGCCCGGCGCACCGCCTCGCGCATCTGCGCTTCACTGGCGTCGGGGCGGCCATACAGCAGGTTGTCGCGAATCGAGCGGTGCAGCAAGGAAGTGTCCTGGGTAATCATGCCAATCTGCGCGCGCAGGCTGGCCTGGTTGACCTCGGCGATGTCCTGGCCGTCGATCAGAATGCGCCCACCCTGCACGTCGTACAGGCGCAGCAGCAGGTTCACCAGGGTCGACTTACCCGCCCCGGATGGGCCGATCAAGCCGATTTTTTCGCCCGGGCGGATATCCAGGTTCAAGCCTTCGATCACGTTGGCCGCCTTGCCGTAGTGGAAGTCCACATCGTCGAAGCGTACCGCGCCGCGGCTGACCTTCAGCGCCGGCGCCTGGGGCTTGTCGGTGACGGTGACCGGCTGGGCGATGGTCTGCAGGCCGTCCTGGACCATGCCGATGTTTTCGAAGATGCCGTTGACCACCCACATGATCCAGCCCGCCATGTTGACGATGCGGATCACCAGGCCCGTGGCCAGGGCGATGGCGCCCACGCTGATCAGCGACTGGCTCCACAGCCACAGCGCCAGCCCCGTGGTCACCACCACCAGCAGGCCGTTGAGGCTGGTGATGACGGCGTCCATGCTGGTGATAACCCGCGATGCCAGCTGGGTTTTCTCGGTTTGCTCGCTGATGGCCTCCCGGGCGTATTGCTGCTCATGGTCGGTGTGGGCGAACAGCTTGAGCGTGGCGATGTTGGTGTAGCCGTCGACGATGCGCCCCATCAGCTTGGAACGGGCGTCGGAGGAAATCACCGAGCGCTCCTTCACCCGCGGCACGAAGTAGCGCAGCGCCGCGATGTAGCAGGCGATCCAGGCCAGCAAGGGCAGCATCAGCCGCCAGTCGGCCTCGGCGAACAGCACCAGTGAACTGATCGCGTAGATCAGCACGTGCCACAGGGCGTCGACGGCCTGCACCGCAGAGTCGCGCAACGAGTTGCCGGTTTGCATGATGCGCTGGGCGATGCGCCCGGCGAAGTCGCTTTGGAAGAAGTTCAGGCTCTGCTTGAGCACGTAGGTGTGGTTCTGCCAGCGAATCAGGCTGGTCATGCCGGGGCTGATGGTCTGGTGCACCAGCAGGTCATGCAGGCCGAAGAACAGCGGCCGCAGCAGCAGGATCACCACCAGCATCCAGATCAGCTCAGTGCTGTGCTCGCTGAAGAAGTTGGGGTTGGGCGCGCCTTGGGCCAGGTCGATGATGCGGCTGAGGTAGCTGAACATCGCCACCTCGATCAGCGCGGCCACCAGGCCGACCACCAACAGGGCGAGAAAGCTGGGCCACACCTGGCGCAGGTAGTACCGGTAGAACGGCCAGACCTGGCTGGGCGGCGACTCGCTGGGCGCGTCGCGGAAAATGTCGATCAATTGCTCGAAACGGCGAAACAACATGGGTGACAAGACTCCTGTAAGACCCGACCGGTGAAGGGCTCACGTCCGTGTGAAGTCCCGTGGTCAGTCGATGCGTTTGGCAGATTTGATATACACCGGGTCGGCCGGCACGTCGCGCATGCCTTTCTTCACGGTGGTGGGCGAGTTGACGATCTGGTCGACCACTTCCATGCCCTGGGTCACCTTGCCGAATACGGCGTAACCGGCGTCGCGGCCAGGGTTGAGGAAGTCATTGTCGGCAACGTTGATGAAGAACTGGCTGGTGGCCGAGTTGGGGTTGGAGGTGCGGGCCATGGCCAGGGTGCCGCGGGTGTTCTGCAGGCCGTTGCTGGCCTCGTTCTTGATGGGGTCCTTGGTGTCTTTCTGCACCATCTGGTCAGTGAAGCCACCGCCCTGCACCATGAAGCCCGGAATTACCCGGTGGAAGATGGTGTTGTTGTAGAAACCGCTGTCCACGTAGGCCAGGAAATTCTTGGTGCTGACCGGCGCTTTTTCGGCATTGAGCTCGATGGTGACCTGGCCGAAGCTGGTATCCAGCTGGACGTGCGGGGTCTTGTCGGAGGCCATGACGCCGGTGGCGAAGGCAACCGAGCAGGCGGTGAGCAGAAGTTTTTTCAGCATGGGCTCAATGATCCTTGAGAGGTGGATGCCGCTGCGAGGAACTGCAGCAGGGTCTGGTTGAAGACCTCGGGTTGGTCGAGGGGCGTAGCGTGCCGGGAATCGTCGATGACGACCAGCCTGGCGTTGGGCATCAGGGCGACGTAGCGCTCCTTGAGTTGTATCGGGGTGTAATCATGGTCGGCGGCGATCACCAGGGTGGGACAGCGAATCTGCCCGATGCGTTCCTGCACGCCCCAGTCGACGATGGCGTCGAAGCTCTTCAGGTAGGCGCGCTTGTCGTTGCGTGCCCAGCGTTCGGCCATCTTGCGCCGAAGCTCGCCTTGTTCGGGCTTGGGGAACAGCCGCGCGGCCAGGCCCTGGCCCACCGTCTCGACGCTGAGCAGGCGCGCCAGGCCCCAGCGCTTGAGCCACCAGACCCAGTCGCTGCGGGTACGCCGCTTGACCTCGGGGGCGCTGTTGACGATGCACAGGCTGCGCAGCCATTGCGGGTGGTCGACGGCGAACTGGAAGCCGACCATGCCACCCATGGACAGGCCGACGAAATGCACCGGGCCCGTTTGCAGGTGTTCCAGCAAGGCCAGCAGGTCGGCGCTGAAGGTGGCGATCTGGTAGCCGTCGCGGGGCTTGTCGGAGCGGCCGTGGCCGCGGATGTCCATGAGGATCACCCGGTAGTGGCGGGCCAGCTCCGGCACCTGCAGTTCCCAGTCCTGGCTGCTGGAACCCAGCCCGTGCAGCAGCACCAGGGGCTCACCCTGGCCGTATTCCTGATAATGCAGCGAGCATCCTTCATGTTCGAAATAGGCCATGGGCGCGGTCCTCTCAGGCTTGCGGGGGGGCTGCGAAGGGCACGTCCAGCGGCGCGGTGTCGAAATTGCGCAGCAGGTCGATGAGGATCTGCGTGGCCGGGCCCAGGGTCTTCTCTTTGCTCGAATAAAGGTAGAACAGTGGGTGGCGGCTGCCACCCTGATCGAGCGGCAGGGGCTTGAGCACGCCGTCGCGCAGCTCGCGTTCGATCATGTGCCGGGGCAGCCAGGCAAAGCCCAGGCCACTGCCAACGAAGGTGGCGGCGGTGCCCAGGCTGCCCACCGTCCAGCGCTGTTCGGCGCCGAGCCAGCCGACATCGCGCGGCTGGGCGCGGCCTGAGTCGCGAATCACCACCTGCAGCTGGCTTTCCAGGTCCTGGAAGGTGATCTCCCGGCCCAGGCGGTGCAGGCTGTGTTCGGGGTGGGCGACGGCGACGAATTCCACCGCGCTGAGCTCGCTGCCCAGGTAACCCCCGATGCTGTAGCTGCTGATGGCAAGGTCAGCGATGCCTTCGTGCATCACCTCTTCCACCCCCGACAGCACTTCTTCACGCAGGCGCACCCGGCAACCACGGCTCTGCGGCATGAACGCGGCCAGGGCACGCACCAGGCGGGCGCTGGGGTAGGCGGCATCGACCACCAGGCGTACTTCGGCCTCCCAGCCCTGTTCCATGTGGTGGGCCAGGTCTTCGAGCTGGCTGGCCTGTTTCACCAGGTGCCGCGAGCGGCGCAGCAGCACGTTGCCGGCCTCGGTCAATACGGCCTTGCGGCCATCGATGCGCAGCAGCGGCACGCCCAGCTGTTCCTGCATGCGCGCCACGGTGTAGCTGACCGAAGACTGCGAACGGTGCAGGGCTTCGGCGGCCTGGGCAAACCCGCCATGGTCGACCACTGCCTGCAGGGTTCGCCATTGATCCAGGGTCACGCGCGGCGCTTTCATGTTTGGCTCCTGTTGTCCTAAGCTGCGCTCTTTCAAGGAGAGCGCCCCATGAAGAAATGTTGTGCGGCAATATTGATGTGCCTGCCCCTCGGGGCCATGGCTTACCCCATCGATGTGGAGAAGGAACTGACCGGGGTCAAGCTGGATTACACCACCTACGACACCGCCTATGACATCGGTGCCATTACCCTGAACAACTATGGGCAAGTGCCAGCGGCCTGCAAGGTGATGTTCCGCAACGGGCCCGAGGCGCCGCGGGTGCGGCGGGTGAACGTGCCGGCCGGCAAGAGCGTGGACGTTACGGCCAAGTTCAACCGGCAGATCATCAAGCTGCGCATCGCGCTGGACTGCAAAGCGGAATAAAACGGATTAATCGATAGATTGAACCCACTTTTTACGCTTTTTTATCGATAGGTCAAGCCTTAATCTCACCTCCATCGAATCGCACCCCTTTTTGCCGATGGAGGCACCCCATGTCCCGCGTACTGATCATCGAAAGCAGCGCCCGCCAGCAGGATTCCGTTTCCCGTCAACTGACCCGCGACTTCATCCAGCAGTGGCAGGCCGCTCACCCGGCTGACCAGATCACCGTACGCGACCTGGCGGTAAACCCGGTGCCGCACCTGGACGCCGACCTGCTCGGTGGCTGGATGAAGCCTGAAGAGCAGCGCAGCGCCGCCGAACTGGGGGCACTGGCCCGTTCCAACGAACTGACCGATGAATTGCTGGCGGCCGATGTGCTGGTGATGGCAGCGCCGATGTACAACTTCACCATTCCCAGCACCCTCAAGGCCTGGCTGGACCACGTGCTGCGTGCCGGCATCACCTTCAAGTACACCCCAACCGGCCCGCAGGGCCTGCTCAATGGCAAGCGCGCCATCGTGCTGACTGCCCGCGGCGGCATCCATGCCGGCGCCGCCAGCGACCACCAGGAACCGTACCTGCGCCAGGTGATGGCCTTCATCGGCATTCACGATGTGAACTTCATCCACGCCGAAGGCCTGAACATGAGTGGCGAGTTCCACGAGAAGGGCCTGAACCAGGCCAAGGCCAAGCTGGCAGCGGTGGCCTGAGCCTTACCGAATTCCCAACCCTGACACCTGTTTGTAGCTCCTTTGGGTGTACCTGCCCGGCCTTTTGGCCGGGCTTTTTTATGCCTGGGATTTTTGTATGGCCTGTGCTGGCCCTTTCGCGGGCAAGCACGCTCCTACAGGTACGGTTCACAGGCCTGTGGGAGCGGGCTTGCCCGCGAAGAGGCCGGTACAGCCCCACATTACTCATGGTTGAACACAAAGGCCGCAACCCGCTAAGGTCGCGGCCTTGATCCACGAGAGGCAACCATGGGCTACCTGATAATCGTCGCGCTGATCCAGGCGTTTTCCTTCAACGTGATCGGCGAGTACCTGGCCGGGCACGTCGACAGCTACTTCGCCGTGCTCGCCCGGGTGGTGCTGGCGGGCCTGGTGTTCCTGCCGCTGACCCGCTGGCGCCAGGTCGAGCCGCGCTTCATGCGTTCGATGCTGCTGATCGGCGCCCTGCAATACGGCATCACCTACGTCTGCCTGTACCTGAGCTTCCGCGTGCTGAGCGTGCCGGAGGTGCTGTTGTTCACCATCCTCACCCCGCTGCACGTGACCCTGATCGAAGACGCCCTGAACCGGCGCTTCAACCCCTGGGCACTGCTGGCCGCCCTGGTGGCCGTGGCGGGCGCGGGGGTGATTCGCTTCGACAGCATCAGCGGCGACTTCTTCGTGGGCTTTCTGCTGCTGCAACTGGCCAACTTCACCTACGCCGCCGGCCAGGTGCTGTACCGCCACCTGGTGGCCCGTCACCCCAGCGACCTGCCGCATTACAAGCGCTTCGGCTACTTCTACCTGGGCGCACTGATCGTGGTGCTGCCGGCGTTCCTGCTGTTTGGCAATGCCCAGCACCTGCCAACCACGGACGTGCAGTGGCTGGTGCTGCTGTTCCTGGGCCTGTGCCCGACCGCGCTGGGCCTGTATTGGTGGAACAAGGGCGCGTGCCTGGTTTCCGGCGGTACGCTGGCGGTGATGAACAACCTGCACGTGCCGGTGGGCCTGCTGCTGAACCTGTTGATCTGGAACCGTGACGAACCGCTGGGGCGGCTGCTGCTCGGCGGTGCGATCATCCTGGCATCGGTGTGGCTCAGCCGCCTGGGCAGCCGTGGGCAGGTGCCGTTGGCGGGCAAGGCCTGACATGCATACGATTTTCGTCATCGTTGCGCCGATCTTCGCGCTGATCCTGGTCGGCTTTCTGTGCCGCAAGGCCAACAAGCTGGGCGACAAGGCCGCTGCCGAGATCAACAAGATGGTGGTCTGGCTGTGCTTGCCGGCACTGCTGTTCAAGGTGACTGCCACGGCGACCTGGAGCGAAATCTGGCACCCGGGCTTCATCGTCGCGTTCGGCGCGGGTGCGCTGGCGATGTTCGTCGTCACCCTGGCCTGGCGCCTGTTCAGCGGCCACGGCCTGGTGGCAGCGAGCATCGACGGGCTCAGTGCCGGTTATGCCAACACCGGCTACATCGGCATTCCCCTGTGCCTGCTGCTGTTCGGCCAGCCGGGCCTGCAGCCGGCGTTGATTTCGTCGTTGATCGTGGTGTGCCTGGTGTTCGCGATTTCCCTGACGCTGATCGAAATCGGCCTGCAGGAAGAACGGCAGATTGGCCGCGCCATGCTGCTGGTGGGCAAGGCGCTGGCGAAGAACCCGTTGGTGATTTCGCCGCTGGCAGGGACGGCCTGGGCCATGGGTGGCCTGGGGTTGGCCGAGCCGGTGATGCATTTTCTCGACATGCTGGCACTGGCCACCACGCCCTGTGCGCTGATCTCGCTGGGGGCGTTCCTGGCTGAGAAACGCAGCGGTTCCCAGGCCAGCCCCTGGCCGCTGGTGGGCCTGAAGCTGGTGGGGCAGCCGGCGTTGACCTGGGTGCTGGCGTTCAAGGTGTTCAGCCTGCCGACCATGTGGGCGGCCTCGGCGGTGTTGCTGGCCGCGCTGCCGACCGGCACCGGGCCGTTCATGCTGGCCGAATACTACAACCGTGAGGCGGGGTTGATTTCACGGACCATCCTGCTGTCGACCGTGGCCTCGTTGGTGACCTTGACCGGTTTGTTGTACCTGCTGGGTTATGCGGGGTAGCTGAGGGCCCCTTCGCTACATGATGGCGTAGGCCTTACCCCTGTAGGAGCGAGCGCAGCTCGCGATGGGCTGCAAAGCAGCCCCGGCGTTAGTTAGCCGCGAAGCTGAAGCCCTGGGGCCGCTGCGCGCCCCATCGCGAGCTATGCTCGCTCCTACCGGGGCGGGGCCGGCCTGTTACATGCTGTTACGCCCAACGGCTAAAAAAATCAGATTTTGCCGCTTTCTTGTAGGGCATTTCCCAAAGATACTTCCACCCATTGTGGTGTCCCGGGTCAGCCACTAGTCTCGGTTGGTCGTTGCCATTCAACGACCGGCTTTGACAGGCCGACTCAAATTCGAATGCATAGCTTTGCCCTCTATGGCGGCTGTGCGTGGGGCGCTTTCGGGCGCGCCGGGTTTCTCAATTTGACCGGTCTGTCAACCCGCGCACAGCTACCGCCTTTTGTTTGACAGCAAGTCGAAGAAACCAAATTCACCGTCGGTAAAACTGCAATTGGCCAAGGCTCTGCTTGATGATGTCGAGTTGGGGATGATGAAAACCGATTGAGATAGGCCGCGTAGCTGCTCCCAAATATTGGAGCAGCCTTGTGTAGCGCGTTCCTGGTGACCTTGGCCGGTATGTTGTACCTGTTTGGTTATGCGCGGTAGCTGAGGGCCCCTTCGCTGTAGGAGCGAGCGCAGCTCGCGATGGGCTGCAAAGCAGCCCCGCCGTTAGTTAGCTGCGAAGCTGAAGCCCTGGGGCCGCTGCGCGCCCCATCGCGAGCTGCGCTCGCTCCTACCGGGGCGGGGACGGTCTGGAGATGGGGGACTGATCAGCAGGGCCAGGGTCCCAACAATCTCAGATCTCACTCATCTCTTCCAGCCGACGCGGCATCGGCTCCACAGCCCGCCCCGCCAACCCCACCCGCATGTCATTGCCACTGGGCTGCTGATACAGGCTCAAGCCGAACTCCGGCAACACCGCTAGTAGGTAATCGAAGATATCCCCCTGAATCCGCTCGTACTCTGCCCACACCGTGGTGGTGGTGAAGCAGTAGATCTCCAGCGGCACCCCTTCGGCGGTGGTCTGCATCTGCCGCACCATGCAGGTCATGTTCGGGTGCACGTTCGGGTGGTTTCTCAGGTAGGCCAGGGCAAAGGCCCGGAACGTGCCGATGTTGGTCAGCTTGCGGCGGTTGGCCGACAGCTCCGCCACCGGCCCCAGCGCCTCGTTCCAGGCCAGCAGCTCCTGGCGCTTGCCGGCCAGGTAGTCACCCAGCAGCTTCACCTGGCTCAGGCGTTGTTCTTCGTCATGGGTCAGAAAGCGCACCCCGGCGGCGTCGATGAACAAGCTGCGCTTGATCCGCCGCCCGCCGGACTGCTGCATGCCGCGGTAGTTGCGAAACGACTCGCTCATCAGGCGCCAGGTGGGAATGGACACGATGGTCTTATCGAAATTCTGCACCTTGACCGTGTGCAAGGTGATGTCCACCACGTCGCCATCGGCACCCACCTGGGGCATTTCGATCCAGTCGCCCACGTGCAGCATGTCGTTGCTGGTCAGCTGCACGCTGGCCACGAACGACAGCAGGGTGTCCTTGTACACCAACAGCAGCACCGCCGACATCGCACCCAGGCCCGACAGCAACAGCAGTGGCGAGCGGTCGATCAGGGTGGCGACGATGACGATGGCGGCGAAAATCCACAGCATCATCTTGGCCAGTTGCACGTAACCCTTGATCGAGCGGGTGCGGGCATGCTCGGTGCGGGCATAGATGTCCAGCAGGGCATCGAGCAGGCACGACAGGGCCAGGGTCAGGAACAGCAGGCTGAACGCCAGGGCGACATTGCCGAGAAAATGCTGGCTGGTGTCGGAAAGCTCCGGCACCAGTTTCAGGCCGAACTGCATCACCAGCGATGGGGTGGTCTGGGCCAGGCGGTGGAACACCTTGTTGTGGCGCAGGTCGTCGAGCCACTTCAGTGCCGATTGCCGGGCCAGCAAGCGGGTGCTGTGCAGCACCAGGAAGCGTGCCAGGCGGCCCAGCAGCAGGGAAATCACCAGCAGCACGGCCAGGCCGATGGCGGCGTGGAGCAGCGGGTGTTGGTCGAGGGTGCCCCACAGGTCGAGGCTGTCACGCCAGATGCGTTGAATGTCCATAAGCTTGTAAACCGGCCAATTGCAGCGAAACGAAGCGCCATTAGAGCGCGGATGGCGAGAAAGTTGCCAAAAGAAATTCGGCTCCGGCGGCAGAAAACGTTACCCTATGCAACTGAATTTCCCGCACTTGCCTGAGGTTACCTCCGTGTTCTCCCAATTCGCCCTGCATGAACGCCTGCTGAAAGCCGTGGCCGAGCTTAAATTCGTCGAGCCGACCCCGGTGCAGGCCGCGGCCATCCCCCTGGCCCTGCAAGGGCGCGACCTGCGTGTGACCGCGCAGACCGGCAGTGGCAAAACCGCCGCGTTCGTCCTGCCGCTGCTCAACCGCCTGGTCGACCTGAAAGGTGGCCGGGTAGAGATCCGCTCGCTGATCCTGCTGCCGACTCGCGAGCTGGCCCAGCAAACCCTCAAGCAAGTGCAGCTGTTCTCGCAGTTCACCTACATCAAGGCCGGCCTGGTCACCGGTGGTGAAGACTTCAAGGAACAGGCCGCCATGCTACGCAAGGTGCCGGACGTGCTGATCGGCACCCCGGGCCGCCTGCTTGAGCACCTCAATGCCGGCAACCTTGACCTGTCTCACGTGCAAGTGATGATCCTCGACGAAGCCGACCGCATGCTCGACATGGGTTTTGCCGAAGACATGGAGCGCCTGTGCAAGGAGTGCGAGAACCGCGAGCAAACCCTGCTGTTCTCCGCCACCACCGGCGGCGCAGCCCTGCGCGACATCATTGGCAAGGTGCTCAAAGACCCTGAGCACCTGATGCTCAACAGCGTCTCGCAACTGGCCGAAGGCACCCGCCAGCAGATCATCACCGCCGACCACGACCAGCACAAGGAAGCCATCGTGCAGTGGCTGCTGGCCAATGAAACCTTCGACAAGGCGATCATCTTCACCAACACCCGCGCCTTGGCCGACCGCATCTACGGCCACCTGGTGGCCAAGGACGTGAAAGCCTTCGTGTTGCACGGCGAGAAGGACCAGAAGGACCGCAAGCTGGCCATCGAGCGCTTCAAGCAAGGCAGCTCCAAGGTGCTGGTGGCCACTGACGTGGCGGCCCGTGGCCTGGACATCGACGGCCTGGACCTGGTGATCAACTTCGACATGCCGCGCAGCGGCGACGAGTACGTGCACCGCGTAGGCCGCACTGGCCGTGCCGGTGGCGAAGGCCTGGCAATCTCGCTGATTACCCACAATGACTGGAACCTGATGTCCAGCATCGAGCGCTACCTCAAGCAGCAGTTCGAGCGCCGGGTCATCAAGGAAGTGAAGGGCACCTACAGCGGGCCGAAGAAGGTCAAGGCCTCGGGCAAGGCAGTGGGTGCCAAGAAGAAGAAGGTCGACAAGAAGACCGGCGAGAAAAAGGCTGCAGCCAAGCGCAAGCCTACCGCCAAGCCACGGCCCAACGCGCCGCTGGCCAGCTCCGACGGCCTGGCGCCACTGAAAAAGCGCAAGCCAGCGGCTGAGTAACCTTCGCCAGCGCTGTCGACTGCGTCGCTCCTACAGGTATTGCATGGCTTTCGAGCCGCGTGCATGCCCTGTAGGAGCGGCGGTGCGGCGATCCGACTTGCCCCGCGAAGAGGCCATCACAGGCCAGCACCTACACAACCCTTTCCCCCGCACCCTGCAGCTATACCCCTGGGTATATTTACCCCACGCCCCCTCGGCCCTAGTTTGAACCCCACAAACACAACAACCGAGGAACACTCCCATGGATCGATTGAAAGGCAAGGTGGCACTGATTACCGGTGGCGCAGGCGGTTGTGGCCTGGCCGCGTCGGAGCTGTTCGCCGCCGAGGGCGCCAAGGTGGTGATCCTCGACTTGCCCAGCAGCCAGGGCGAGACCGTGGCCGCACGCATCAATGCCGAGGGTGGCCAGGCCCTGTTCGTTGCCGCCGACGTGTCGCAGGCCGACCAGGTGCACCGCGCCGTCAGCCAGGCCCAGGCACACTTCGGCGCGGTCACCGTGCTGATGAACCACGCCGGCATCATCGCCGCCGGCCCGTTCCTGGAAACCAGCGAGGCCGACTGGGACCGGCTGATGAGCGTCAACGTGAAAAGCATGTTCCTGGTCACCAAGGCCGTGCTGCCGGGCATGCTCGCCGCCGGTGGCGGCAGCGTGATCTGCACCTCGTCGATTTCCGCCGTGGTCGGCACGCCCATGGAGGTGCTGTACTGCACCACCAAGGGCGCCTGCCACATGTTCGCCCGCGCCCTCGCCGTGGAGTACCGCGACCAGAACATCCGCAGCAACGCGATTTGCCCGGGCTTCATCGGCACGGCCCATGGCCGGCGTGAACTCGACCTGCTGCGTGGCTTTGGCGTGGATGCCTCCGACGAGGCGATCAAGACCATGCAGGGGCGCTTGTGCGACCCGAGCGAGGTGGCCAACGCGGCGCTGTTCCTGGCCAGCGATGAATCGAGCTTCGTCAGCGGCTCGCACCTGTTCGTCGACAACGCCTACACCGCCATGTAACGCCCGGCTGGCAGCGCGCTGCCAGCCACCACAACAAGAACAGCAGCAACTTTCAATTCTGCCCCCAAGCCAATTCCAACAAGACAGAGGCAGCAGATGGAAAACATAGGCACTTACGTCATCTACGTAATCATGGTGTGCGCCGTCATCGGTGCAATCGCCTCGATCGTCAATGCAGAATCGGAGCTGGCCAAGGAGTTCACCGCCGGCTTGCACAGCATCGGCCCGATCTTTATCCCGGTGGCCGGGATCATGGCGGCCATTCCGTTCATTTCCAGCTTCATCAGCCACATCATTGGCCCGCTGTTCCTGGCCATGGGCGCCGATGCCGGCATTGCCGGGCCGATCTTCATCGCCTCGGACCTGGGCGGCTACCAGCTGGCCCAGGCCCTGTCGCACAGCCCTGAGGGCTGGATCCTCGGTTTGATCACCGGTTTCCAGTGCGGCTCGACGGTGATTTTCGTGATACCGGTAGGCCTGGCCATGCTCAACAAGGCCGACCACAAGTACATGGCCCTGGGCATCATGGCCGGGCTCTTGAGCATCCCGATCAGCATCGTGTTGATTGCCATGGGCATGCAGGCCATGGGCCTGGGCGTGCGCCCGGACATCGCCACGGCCGGTGCTGCGACCCAGGCGTTGCACTTCACCCTGCCAACCCTGTTGCGCAACCTGTCGCCGCTGATCTTGTTCTGCGTGGCCTTGGCCGCGGCGCTGCGCTACTTCCCCAACCTGATGGTCAGCCTGTTCCTCAAGCTGGGCCAGCTGATGTACGCGGCGGTGACCCTGGTGCTGGTGGCCTCGATCGTCGAATACTTTACCGGCGCCTTCACCGCGCTGTTCGGTGGCTGGGGCTTTGCGCCGATCATCGCCGACAAGGCCGACCAATTCCGCGCCCTGGAAATCGCCGGCTACGTGGGCATCATGCTTTGCGGGGCGTTCCCGATGGTGTACCTGATCAAGCGCTTCCTTTCGCGGCCGATCGAAAAAGTGGCCTCAAAGCTTGGCCTGTCGCCGGTCGGTGCGGCCGGGATCCTTGCGGCTTCGGCCAACATCCTGGCGATGTTCCGCCTGGTGGCCGACATGCCGCCCAAGGACAAGGTGCTGGTCATCGCCTTTGCCGTGTGCGCGGCCTTCACCTTTGGTGACCACCTGGCCTACTCGGCCAACTTCCAGCCGACCCTGATCGGGCCGCTGATCATCGGCAAGCTGGCCGGTGGCCTGCTGGGCATGGCGCTGGCCTACTGGCTGGCCGTGCCCAAGGCGCTGGAGCTGGGCCGCCAGGAAGAGGCGGGTGAACTGCTGCCGGCAAGCCCTGCGTTGCACTGACAGGGCCAGGCATCGTTCAATGCCGCTCGGGCTTTCATAGCCGGGCGGCATTCGCGTTTTCTTCCTTTATCGCACAGGCCACTGCAATGAACAGCGACAACGCCGACCGCCTGGGCGCGGTCATCCGCAGCATCGGCAGCGACACCCTGGGCCCGGCCCTGGACAGCGCGCTCAAGGGCGTGGTTGATTTCGACATGAGCTGCGCCTACCTGTTTCGCTTCAACCAGCCGGCGCTGCTGATTCACGACGGCTACAACCAGCGCGTGGCCGAACGCACGCTCAAGGCGTACTTGCGCGGCGGTTACCTGCTCGACCCGTTCTACGTCGCCTGCACCAACCACCACCCCGCAGGCCTGTGGCGCATGAGCGAGCTGGCTCCGGACAGCTTCTTCGCCTCCGGCTTTTCCATCTCCCACGACATCCACCCCTGCGTCTCGTCGCACCATGGCAGCCTGATCGAGGAAATCGGCTTCATCGTTCCCGTGCGCCCGCGCACGGCGCTGGTGTATTCACTGATGCGCGGCCTCGACAAGGGCGCCTTCGAAGCCGAGGAAGCGCAGCGGCTGGCGGCATTGACGCCGGTGATCGATGCCATTTTCAGCCAGCACCTGCGCCTGGCCCACGCCGAGGCCCTGGCCGACCCGCAGGAGTCGGACAGCCAGCTGGAAGATGCCTTCGTCGATATCCTCCAGGGGCAGTTGACCGAAACCCAGCGGCACGTGGCCAAGCTGATTCTGCAAGGGCACAGCAGCCAGTCGATCTCCCGCGAGCTGGGCATCTCCGAAGGAACGGTGAAGGTGCACCGGCACAATATCTGGCAACGGCTGGGGATTGCCGGGAATGCGGAGTTGTTCCGGTTGTTTATCAATTATCTGGTGAAGAACAGCTGAGTGCTCAATGGGCAAGATGCGGTTTGGCAGTCATGTCGATGCCCAGCGCTTTCATTACGGCCAAAAAGGATTTGAGCGTAGGGTTGCCGTGTTCGCTGAACGAGCGATAGAGCTGTTCACGAGAAAGGCCAGTCTCTTTTGCCAACTCACTCATCCCTTTGGCTCGTGCCACGACACCAACGGCTTTGGCCACATAGCTGGCATCGCCCGTTTCCAGGGCATCGGTCATGAACTGCGCAATGGCCTCGGGCGTGTCGAGGTAATCAGCGGGATCAAATTCGAAGAACGTTTCAGTCATTTTGCATCCTCCACGAACGCAGTATCAGGTGGGCAGCTTTGATGTCTCGATGCTGGCTACCTTTGTCACCACCGCAGAGCAGGATCACATAGGTATCGCCCGACTGGTGAAAGTAGACCCGGTAACCAGGCCCATAGTGAATCCTGAGCTCACTGATGCCATGGCCAACCGGTGATACATCGCCGGGCACGCCTTCCATGAGGCGGTTGATGCGGGAGATGATTCTGACCCTCGCACCTGCATCTCGAAGCCCGATCACCCATTTTCTGAAACTGCTGGATTCGAATTTTTTCATCAAGCGAATGTAGTTTATAAAATACATTCGCGGGGTACGGCAAATGGTTTCTGCCTGTTGCCACTCTATTCACGATGTAAGGTGCTTGTTTCTGGGCCTGTAAGGTACGGACTGTTTTGTAGTCCAATTCAGCTGCACTGGAGTCTGGAAACCTTTCGGAACACTCTCGCTCACCAATAGGTCCCAACCTGTGTACCCCCTTCGTCCACAGCAGGAGGCCACACCTATGAGCAGCACCTACGACTGGGACCTGATCGAGCGTTTGCTGCACGAGGTGCAGAACGGCGCCGGTCACAGCTTCACGCCACGCCCCTATGCCGAGCAGCACGCCGCGGCGCAGGCCGCTTCGGGCCAGCCGATAGGGGATCTGGACCACCTGAAAACCCGCGCCTGTGAATACGAAAAGCTGTTGTTCGCCCGCGGCTTCATCGAAAGCCGGCCACAGGAAGAGGGCGGTAACGGTGAGAACTTCGTGCTCACCGAGCGCGGTTCGCGCCTGTTGAGCCTGATCGACAGCAGCATTCCGGGCTTCGAGCACCCGCGGCAAGTGCTCGATGAGCAGGCCGATGCGCTGGATGAAACCACCTTCGAGCAAGTGTCGGCCAAGGCGCAGATCGCTTGAGGTCGTTTTGAGGCTGGTAAGGGCAGGCCGGGAAACCCGATAATCGGTACTTTCCGATCACTGCCGAGCCCTTGCCAATGTCTATTTCGCCCCAAAAGGCCCGCCCATGAGTGCGGCCCGCAAGAACCCCGATGCCTTCGCTTTCCAGGTCATGCTGGGCCTGTGCCTGATCTGGGGCTGCCAGCAGGTGCTGATCAAGACGGCGGCGGTGGACATTGCCCCGGTCATGCAGGCGGCGTTGCGCAATTGCATCGCAGCAGTGCTGGTGGGGTTGATGATTTGCTGGCGCGGCGGTTGGGAGCAGGTGGGCAGTACCTGGCGCGGCGGTTTGCTGGCCGGTGGGCTGTTCGGCCTGGAGTTCCTGTTCATCGCCGAGGGGCTGAAGCTTACATCCGCTGCCCATATGTCGGTATTTCTCTACACCGCACCGGTGTTCACGGCGCTGGGCCTGCACTTCATGCTGCCCAGCGAGCGGCTGCGCTTGCTGCAGTGGCTGGGTATCCTGCTGGCGTTCGGTGGCATCGCCATGGCTTTTGCCGGGGGCGTGTCGTTTGCCGAGATGGACGGGCGCATGCTGCTGGGCGATGCCTTTGGCGTGCTCGCAGGGCTGGCCTGGGGCGCGACCACCGTGGTGGTACGTGGCTCGCGGCTTTCCGAGGCACCGGCGACCTTGACCCTGTTCTACCAGCTGGCGGTGGGTTTTGTCGGGTTGCTGCTGATTGCCCTGGTCAGCGGGCAAATCGGTGAGGTGAAGCTCACACCGCTGGCGGTGGGCAGCGTGCTGTTCCAGGGCATTGTGGTGTCGTTCGTCAGCTACCTGACCTGGTTCTGGTTGCTGCGCAAGTATTTGGCGTCGAACCTGGCGGTGTTTTCCTTTATCACGCCGTTGTTCGGGGTGACCTTTGGCGTGGTGTTGTTGGGTGAGCCGCTGAGTGCGAATTTTGTGATTGGGGCGTTGATGGTGCTGCTGGGGGTGATTCTGGTAAGTGCCGAGCCCTGGGTGAAGCAGCAATTGCGCAGATTCGTGGGTTGAGGGTTGCCAGTGCCGGCCCCTTCGCGGGGCAAGCCCGCTCCTACAAGGGGACCTCGCACTTGTAATTAAATGGACTCGCCCCCGCCGAGGCATCACAGTGCCACGGTGGCGTTCTAAGAAGCCAACGGCAGCGAGGGCGAGACCATGAAAAAGCTTACGACGAAACACGATTGTGCGCCTTGTGCAG
>NZ_VWXJ01000023.1:0-92156 GCF_011752535.1 Pantoea sp. Tr-811 | reverse complement strand
GTAGAGGTAGACTGTTTCGACTTTGGCGTCGGGTCGCATCATGGTCGGCGGGCTCCGGAAAGAAATCGGGAGCACAGCATCCGGGATCAGTTGAGCGCTTTGAATGTGGGGTTCATGGAGCGCTTACAATGGAATCGAGAATTTCCGATTCACTGTCACGTGCTATCTCGGACGACGGTTGACTAGCGACTTCAGCTTGAGGGCCCTTCGGGCCATGCGGATTATATCCCAGCGTAATTTCCAGGTCATTTAATTCCGCTGGCGACGCTAGAACACCATAAGTGCTCGAAACAGTGTATTTTTTGGTGAGCGAGCAGCTGAATGTATTTTGCCGTTCCGGAACATAGCCGTCGTGATGGACATCGCCCCCCGGAATCAGCGAATTACCCTGAGCATCATAAGAGTTCAAAAAATGGAATGTCGGATGGCCGTAACAATCTGCCGTCAACCTCATACTGGGTTGACCAGACTCAGACTCTACGTATTCCAATTTAATGGAACGATCGTTGAATATGTAAGAAAACCCGTCTATCGACATATGCACAGTCTCGCCATGCCGCTGCAGAGGAAAATCGAAATACACGTCAGGTCCAAGGGTGGCCGCGCTCTCAATGACTGCACTTTTAGGCAAACCTTGAGCATCGAATTCATAGAGCCAATCACGAAGATATGTGACAAGTGATTTCGCCATCCAGGGCAGAAAAACGCGTTTACCCTGATACAAAACAACCGCAGAAGTTTGGTCATCGAGAAGCCAAGGAAACTCTTCAGGGAAAGTCGGTGCACCACTATTGCGCATTTTAACGAACATCAACACTGCACCATTTTCATCACCCTGAACCTTTCCTTGCGTACGCGCGTAAAACGATTCGGGCTGCATGAACGGGTTAGCGGTATTCTCCGGCAATGCACCTAAGGTGTAACGCCGCTGTTCATCGGCAAGGCCCTCGAAATAGATCTTGAACAGGTTGCCGACCCGTAATTGTTCGTCCTCGTTATCAACATGCATTAGGCGAAAGTCACTACTATGGCGTAAGTCCATGATGAGTTCGCCGCCTTTGGCGACACTGATCGGAGTCTCTGGCAACTTAACATCCAACATCAGCTCTGGCCCCTGCACGGGGCTGAGGTACTCAATCTTGCGGGCGTACCAATTACCATTGACCAGCTTTTGCGTCACGATATTGCCGCCCACCACACTCATGCGCAAACGGCCGCGGGAATCGGTGATGTCAGCGTTCTCGAATGAGAGCCGCGGTTTATCTAACAGTATACTTTCAAGGCGAGTGCGCTCTTCCGTGCCATCTGTGGTGAAGCTCACCGGGTTAAGGTAGCTGTTGGAGTTGTACCGGGCGATATAATTCTGCAGCAATAACTTGTTGACCATCTTGCGATCGAAGACAGCGATCGAACCCCAAGCATTGAGCCGGTCTTTTTCGCCTAGCCATTGCATTACTTGTTCGTAGTTCATGTATTCGCCCTCGCCGGGTTGTGTGTCCAGGCCGCCTAGGCTGCCCGCCTCGTCAAGGTATATAAGGAATTCCTGGCGCCGAAAACTGGCAGAATTACCAGGTGGGCGGGGTGGTGCTGGGCCCGCCCTGGCTGGAAATCCCCCAGCCCTGCGGGCTGCGCTGGCGCGCGCCGCCACCCTCTGTAGGAGCGGGCTTGCCCCGCGAACACCGGCGCAGCCGGTGCCATCGACCTCATCGCCTGCTTCGCGGGCAAGCCCGCTCCCACAGGGGATTGCGTTCTGATGTAGGAGCAGGCTTGCCTGCGATAGGGCCGCCAAGGAAGGGAAAAAATCAGAAAACAATAAAATTCAGGAACGAAAAAAGGCCCCGAAGGGCCTTGATTCTAGCCTTGCGAAATACTTCGCAAAGGCCTTATTGGAGCGGGAAACGAGACTCGAACTCGCGACCCCGACCTTGGCAAGGTCGTGCTCTACCAACTGAGCTATTCCCGCATATTTGAAGCTACCGTACCGCACTTAGACGCCACAGTTTAGAAAACTGGAGCGGGAAACGAGACTCGAACTCGCGACCCCGACCTTGGCAAGGTCGTGCTCTACCAACTGAGCTATTCCCGCAAATGGCGTCCCCTAGGGGACTCGAACCCCTGTTACCGCCGTGAAAGGGCGGTGTCCTAGGCCACTAGACGAAGGGGACACACAACACTTTTCAGTGCACCAGAACCTGAACCTCACGGTTCAACCTGGATTTTCTTTTCCTGCCTCGCCGAAGCGCTGCTGGAGAAACTGGAGCGGGAAACGAGACTCGAACTCGCGACCCCGACCTTGGCAAGGTCGTGCTCTACCAACTGAGCTATTCCCGCAATTTGGCGTCCCCTAGGGGACTCGAACCCCTGTTACCGCCGTGAAAGGGCGGTGTCCTAGGCCACTAGACGAAGGGGACACGCTGCTAGCATTGCTGCTTGCTTTCACTCCCTGCCGCGTTTCGCTGTGTGCTTTACGCTGCAAGTGGCGCGCATTCTATGGATGCTTGGAAGGGTCGTCAACCCCTTTGTAGAAATTTATTTAAATCAATGACTTCCGGGTGGGTTGGGGGTGCAGATGTGGGGTCGGTGGCCGATATAGAAAGCGGCATGGCTGTGCCGGCCCTTTCGTGGGGCAAGCCCGCGCCTACACGCAAAGGGCCGGAGCCGCTGTTCGTCCCAAGGCGAACTCACTACACTCTAAGGGTGTAATTCTTCTTCAATGAGGCGTTAACGGTGACACCACTTCTGATCACCCTGCTTATCGTGGCGGGTATCGCGTTGCTGATCGTGATCGGCTACCTCAACAATGTGGTCGAGAACAGCAAGCTTGAACGGGCGCGGCTGAAGATCGAACTGGCCGACCGTGTGCGCCGCTGTGGCGAAATCACCGAGACCTTCCCCGGCCAGTTCATGACCCCGGGGCTGAAACGGCTGCTGGCGCGCCTGGAGCTGAACCTCAATCAGCGCCAGTTGGCGCTGGACAAGCACAACGCCAGCCTCAAGGCCCGCATTGCCGAGCTGGAAGGCCAGGTGGCCCTGGGCGACAAGATTGCCGTCAACAACCCGCCCTGCCCTATCCAGACCGAAGCCAAGGCCAAGGACGTGCGCTTCCTGCTCGAAGCCCTGCACACGCAGATCGTCAAGGGCACCCAGGAGAACGTGCTGCAAACCGCCGAGGGCAAGCAGTGGGTGAAGGAGATTCGCCACATCCTGGTGCTGTTGCACATCGAGTTCTTCAATAACCTCGGCCAGCAGGCCCTGCAGCAGGAACAGCCCGGGCAGGCGCGGCTGGCCTTCGAGCGTGGCGTGCAGTATTTGCGCAAGCAGCCGGAGCCGAAGGTGTATGAGGAGCAGTTGAGGTATCTGGAGAAATTGCTGGCCCGCGCCAATGCCCAGGTGCTGGACAAGATGGAGCCGGCGGATAACGAGCAGAACGAATTGACCGAAGGGCTCAAGACCGATGAGGACGAGACCTGGAAGAAGCGGGTTATTTATGATTGAGGGGTGAGCCTGGGCCGGCCCTTTCGCGGGGCAAGCCCGATCCTACAGGGGGAATGCGTCCTTTGTAGGAGCGGGCTTGCCCCGCGAAGAGGCCAGCCCAGGCAACACACCATCAGCAGTCAGTCAGTTCCAGAAAGATCGCCACCAACCGCTCCAACCCCACCTGATCCGCCTCACTGAACCGCCCAAGCTTCGGGCTATCCAGGTCCAGCACACCAATCAACCGGCCATCCTTCACCAGCGGAATCACCAGCTCGCTGTTCGACGCACTGTCGCAAGCGATATGCCCGGGAAACGCATGCACATCTTCCACCCGCTGGGTCTGCCGGGTGGCCGCCGCCGCCCCGCACACACCCCTGCTGAACGGAATGCGCACGCAGGCCACCTGGCCCTGGAACGGGCCCAGCACCAGTTCTTCGTTGCGGTTGAGGTAGAACCCCGCCCAGTTCAGGTCATCCACCTGGTTGTAGAGAAACGCCGAGAACTGCGCGGCATTGGCGATGAAGTCGCGCTCGTCGGCGAACAGCGCCTGCACTTGCGCCGCCAGCAGGTGGTAGCCATCGAGGCCAGCGCCACTGGCATTGAGGTCGATCATGTTTACTTTTGCTCCAGCAATTGCAGCCCAACCCAGTAGCGGGCGAACTGATAGGCACAACGGCCATTACGGTTGCCGCGCCCGGTTGCCCAGCGCACGGCGAGAATTTCCAGGGCTTCGTCACGTTGCCAGGCCAGGCCCGCCGGGCGGGCCAGCTGGCCGATCCAGTGCTCGACCACGTCAAGGAAGTGCTCCTGGCTGAACGGGTAGAACGACAGCCACAGGCCAAAACGGTCGGACAGGGCGATTTTATCTTCCACCGCCTCGTTGGGGTGCAGCTCGCCGTCGACCATCTTCCAGTTTTCGTTGTCGCTCTGTTTTTCCGGCACCAGGTGGCGGCGGTTGGAGGTGGCGTACAGCAGCACGTTGTCCGGGGCTTGCTCCAGCGAGCCGTCGAGCACGCTCTTGAGCACCCGGTAATCGCCCTCCCCGGCTTCGAACGAGAGGTCGTCGCAGAACAGGATGAAGCGTTGGGGCAGCTTCTGCAGCTGTTCAACGACACGCGGCAGGTCGGCCAGGTGGTCGCGCTCGATTTCGATCAGGCGCAGGCCTTGGCCGGCATGCTCGGCCAGCAGGGCGCGCACCAGCGACGATTTACCCGTGCCGCGCGAGCCCCACAGCAAGGCGTGGTTGGCGGGCATGCCGTTGATGAACTGGTGGGTGTTGCGGCCCAGTTGCTCGCGCTGTTTGTCCACGCCGATCAGGTCGGTCAGGCGGATGTCCAGGCTCACTTCCAGCGGCATCAGGTAGCCACTGCGGCCATCGCGCTGCCAGCGGGCGGCCAGGGTGGTGTTCCAGTCGATGTCCGGGCGCGGTGCCGGCAACAGGGGTTCAAGGCGCGCCAGTACCGATTCGGCGCGTTCCAGGAAAGCATTCAAGCGAGCGTCCATGAGGACTCCTACAAATTTCAGTTATGGGGGCCTGCGCTGCCCATCGCGGGTCAAGCCCGCTCCTGCAGGCGCAGCGGCCCCTGTTTGGTAATCAACTGAAATGAACAGACAGACCCGCCAGCAGCCGTGGCTATTCGGCTATGCTTGCGCAGCGCAAGGAACGTGGAACCGGCTCGGGACTCATGGATATCAAGTTCACCAATCGCCTGTCATACAAGCAAGCCCGGTTGACAGTCCTGGTCGGCTTCATCCTGGGTACATTGCTCAGTCTCATCCAGATCGGCATCGATTATGCCAGCGAAGACGCATCCATCAACCGCGAAGTGCGCGCGTTGCTGCAAATCAGCCATAACCCGGCCTCGCGCATCGCCTACAACATCGATTCGGAACTGGCCCTGGAGCTGACCCGCGGCCTGCTGCAATCCCCAGCCATCGTTCGCGCCCAGCTGATCGACAACAACGAAACCGTGCTGGCCGATGTACAGCGCCCGCCCCTGCAAGACCGCTACCGCCCCTTGAGCGATTTCCTGTTCGGTGAGCAGCGCCAGTTCAAGGAACGCCTGTACCTCACCCACATGCCCGAGGAATACCTGGGCACCCTGTACCTGGACGTCGACACCTACGCCTTTGGCAGCCGCTTCCTCGACCGCGCCGGCATCACCCTGCTCAACGGTTTCGCCCGTAGCCTGGTGCTCACCGGCATCCTCCTGGCGTTGTTCCACATGCTGCTGACCAAGCCACTGGTGACGGTAATCAGCGCCCTCACCAGCCGCGATCCGCGCCAGCCCGGGCAAACCCGGGTGGACTGCCCGCCGGGGCACGAACTGGACGAGATCGGCGTGCTGGTGAAGGTGGCCAACCAGCAGTTCGTCAGCATGTCGACCGAAATCCAGCAGCGGCGCACCGCGGAAAACCGCCTGACCCAGTACCTCAACGAGCTGGAAGACATCGTTTCGGCGCGCACCGACGAGCTCAAGGCCAGCAACAGCCGCCTGAGCCAGTCCAACCAGGAACTGGACGACGCCCGCCAGCGCGCCCTGGACATGGCTCAGGCGCGGGCGGCCTTCCTGGCCAACATGAGCCACGAAATCCGCACGCCGCTCAATGGCATGCTCGGCATGATCGCCCTGGCCCTGGACAGCCCGCTGGCCGGCGAGCAACGCCAACAACTGGCAATCGCCCACGACTCGGGCAAGGTGCTGGTGGAACTGCTCAACGATATCCTCGACCTGTCCAAGTTCGATGCCGGCCAGCTGGAGCTGGAGCGCATTCCGTTCGACCTCGGCGCCATGGTCGAAGACACCGCCAACCTGCTGTCGCAAAATGCCGCCCAGGGGGTGGAACTGACCTGCCTGGTGGCTGCCGACTTCCCAAGCTCGGTACTGGGCGACCCCACGCGGGTGCGCCAGGTCATCAGCAATTTGCTGTCCAACGCCTTGAAGTTCACCCGTGTTGGCCGCGTTGACGTGCGCCTGTCGACCATCGTTGGCGGCGTGCGCCTGGAAGTGCGCGACACCGGCATCGGCATTCCCGAGGACGCCCAGGCGCGCATCTTCCAGCCCTTCACCCAGGCCGGTGCCGGCATCACCCGCCAATATGGCGGCACCGGCCTGGGCCTGGCCCTGACGCGCAACCTGTGCAAGGCCATGCACGGCCACTTGAACATTCAGTCGCAGCCAGGCGCAGGCAGCCGCTTTGCCGCCGACCTGCCGCTGGCCACCCACACCGAGGCGGTGGCCCCTGCGCCGCTACAGGGCCGGGTGGCAGCCCTGAGCACGGCCGGCAGCGGCTTGAGCGAGCTGCTGCAAGGCCTGCTGCCCGGCTGGGGGCTGAGCTACCAGCGCCACGACGACCCCGCCGCGCTGCCCCAGGCCACCCCCGACCTGCTGATTACCGACGACCTGGAGCACCTGTTCCAGCTGCGCCCGGCGCTGAAGGTGCCGATTCTGCTGGTGACCGCCTACGGCAACTTCCTGCCCAGCGAGCAGTCGGCGCAATTGGCACCGCTGCACCAGCTGGCCCGCCCACTGGCGCGCAATGCCCTGTACCAAACCCTGCGCCGCACCCTGCAGGGCCATGCGCCGGAGCACCCGCTGGCCACTCCGCAACTGACCGCCGCCGAGGGCCGGGCGCGCATTCTGCTGGTGGAGGACAACCCGGTGAACCAGCTGGTGGCCAAGGGCATGCTGGCCAAGCTCGGCTGCCAGGTGCAGGTCGCCACCCAGGGCGTCGAGGCCCTGGAATGGCTGGAACAGGAAGACTTCGACCTGGTGCTGATGGACTGCAACATGCCGGTGATGGATGGCTACGAGGCCAGCCGGCGCATCCGCCAGAGCGGGCGCTGGACCGACCTGCCGATCGTTGCCCTCACCGCCAACGCCATGCCCGAGGAACGCGAGCGTTGCCGCGCCGCGGGCATGAACGACTACCTGGCCAAGCCGTTTCGCCGCGAGGAGCTGCTGGCGCTGATCGACCATTGGGTGCCGGTCAGCGGCTGAGCAGGCGCTCGATGTCGGCTTCCAGGGCCTGGGGTTTGGTGGTGGGCGCATAGCGCGTCACCTTGCCGCTGGCCGGGTCGACCAGGAACTTGGTGAAGTTCCACTTGATCTTCTGCCAGCCCAGCAAGCCCGGCGCACGCTGCTTGAGTTCGACGAACAGCGGGTGCGCGCCCGGCCCGTTGACCTCCACCTTGCGCATCAGCGGGAAGCTGACACCGAAGTTCAGCTCGCAGAACTGGGCAATTTCGCCGGCATCGCCCGGCTCCTGCTTGCCGAACTGGTTGCAGGGAAAGCCCAGCACCACCAGGCCGCGCTCGCGGTGGGCCTGCCACAGCTGCTCAAGGCCTTTGTACTGCGGGGTGAAGCCGCACTGGCTGGCGGTGTTGACCACCAGCAGCGCCTTGCCGGCGAAATCGGCCAGAGTTTTCTGCTCACCGCCCAGGGTCACGCAGGGGATGTCCAGCATCGAGGCGGCCATGCTCAGGCTCCGTCGCGGGGCTGGAAGTCCAGGCACACCGAGTTGATGCAGTAGCGCAGGCCGGTGGGCGGCGGGCCGTCGGGGAACACGTGGCCCAGGTGGGCGTCGCACTGGGCGCAGGTGACCTCGGTGCGGATCATGCCGTGGGAGGTGTCGCGGATTTCGACCATGGCGCTGGCCTCGATGGGGGCATAGAAGCTCGGCCAGCCGCAGCCGGAGTCGAACTTGGTGTGCGAGTCGAACAGCGCCAGGCCACAGCAGATGCAGGTGTACACGCCGGCGCGGCGCTCGCTGTTGTACTTGCCGCTGAACGGCCGTTCGGTGCCCTTCAGGCGGCACACTTGATACTGGGCGGGGTCGAGCATTTCACGCCACTGGTCAAGCGTCTTTTCAATCTTTTGCATGGGGGAACCTCGGCAGGCTGAATTTCACCTCGCGCCGTCTTTTCCCTGGCGCGGGTGGCACGTATATTAGTTGGCTTCGTGTGCAAGGCTTCCAGTCTGGCACCCGCGCCTCGCCCTTTCAAACCTTTCGACGGCGGCGCGCCGCGTATTCTCAATCGGGATCACATCATGCAGTTCAGCAAATCGAACAAGCTCGCCAATGTCTGCTACGACATTCGCGGCCCGGTGCTCAAGCACGCCAAACGCCTGGAAGAGGAAGGCCACCGCATCCTCAAGCTGAACATCGGCAACCCGGCGCCCTTTGGCTTCGAGGCACCGGACGAAATTCTCCAGGATGTGATCCGCAACCTGCCGACCGCCCAGGGCTACAGCGACTCCAAGGGCCTGTTCAGCGCGCGCAAGGCGGTGATGCAGTACTGCCAGCAGAAGGAAATCGAAGGCGTCACCATCGAGGACATCTACCTCGGCAACGGCGTGTCCGAGCTGATCGTGATGTCGATGCAGGCGCTGCTCAACAATGGCGACGAGGTGCTGATTCCAGCCCCCGACTACCCACTGTGGACCGCCGCCGTGAGCCTGGCCGGTGGCAAGCCGGTGCACTACCTGTGCGACGAGCAGGCCGACTGGTTCCCTGACCTTGCCGACATCAAGGCCAAGATCACCCCGAACACCAAGGCCCTGGTAATCATCAACCCGAACAACCCAACGGGCGCGGTGTACTCCAAGGAGCTGCTGCTGGGCATGCTGGAGCTGGCGCGCCAGCACAACCTGGTGGTGTTCTCCGACGAGATCTACGACAAGATCCTCTACGACGAAGCCGTGCACATCAGCACCGCCTCGCTGGCTCCAGACCTGCTGTGCCTGACCTTCAACGGCTTGTCCAAGTCGTACCGGGTGGCGGGCTTCCGTTCCGGCTGGCTGATTATCTCCGGGCCCAAGCACCACGCGCAGAGCTACATCGAAGGCATCGACATGCTGGCCAACATGCGCCTGTGCGCCAACGTGCCGGCCCAGCATGCGATTCAAACGGCGCTGGGTGGCTACCAGAGCATCAACGACCTGGTGCTGCCGCCAGGGCGCCTGCTGGAGCAGCGCAACCGCACCTATGAGCTGCTGAACGATATTCCTGGCGTCAGCTGCGTGAAGCCGATGGGCGCGCTGTATGCGTTCCCGCGGATCGACCCGAAAGTGTGCCCGATTCTCAACGACGAGAAATTCGCCCTCGACCTGCTGCTGTCGGAAAAGCTGCTGATCGTGCAGGGCACGGCGTTCAACTGGCCGTGGCCAGACCACTTCCGCGTGGTGACCTTGCCGCGGGTGGATGACCTGGAAGCGGCGATTGGGCGGATTGGCAATTTCCTGCGTACCTATTCGCAGTAATGGCCTCATCGCGAGCTTTGCTCGCTCCTACGGCACAGGTGAACCCCTGGTAGGAGCGAGCGCAGCTCGCGATGCGCCGCACTGCGGCGCCCCTTCACCAATTCTTACATCCTGCAACGCTCTATCCCACAGCCCCCGCACCATCCTCTGCCATACTGCGCCGTACACAGTTTGTAATAGTCGCCCGATTGAATCGGCGCGGCCGGCACCTTATATACCCCGCAGTAAGCAATGACTCATCCGTCAGGAGAACGTAACAACCATGATGCGCATTCTGTTGTTTGTAGCCACCAACCTCGCGGTGGTGCTGGTTGCAAGCATTACCCTGAGCCTGTTCGGTTTCAACGGGTTCATGGCCGCCAACGGGGTTGACCTGAACCTCAGCAGCCTGCTGGTGTTCTGCGCCGTGTTCGGCTTTGCCGGCTCCCTGGTTTCGCTGTTCATCTCCAAGTGGATGGCGAAGATGTCCACCGGCACCCAGATCATCACCCAGCCGCGCACCCGCCACGAGCAGTGGCTGTTGCAAACGGTGGAGGAGCTGTCGCGCGAGGCCGGCATCAAGATGCCCGAGGTGGGTATTTTCCCGGCCTACGAGGCCAACGCCTTCGCCACCGGCTGGAACCGCAACGACGCCCTGGTGGCCGTGTCCCAGGGCCTTCTGGAGCGCTTCTCGCCCGATGAAGTGCGCGCCGTGCTGGCCCACGAGATCGGCCACGTGGCCAATGGCGACATGGTCACCCTGGCGCTGGTGCAGGGCGTGGTGAACACCTTCGTGATGTTCTTCGCCCGCATCATCGGCAACTTCGTCGACAAGGTGATTTTCAAGAACGAGGAAGGCCAGGGCATCGCCTACTACGTGGCCACCATCGTTGCCGAACTGATTTTGGGCATTCTGGCCAGCATGATCGTCATGTGGTTCTCGCGCCGCCGCGAATACCGCGCCGACGAAGCCGGCGCCCAACTGGCCGGCACCGCCGCCATGATCGGCGCCCTGCAGCGCCTGCGCGTGGAGCAAGGCCTGCCGGTGCACATGCCGGACACCATGAAGGCCTTCGGCATCAACGGTGGCCTCAAGCACGGCCTGGCCGGCCTGCTGATGAGCCACCCGCCGCTGGAAGAGCGCATCGAGGCCCTGCGCCGCCGCGGTTGATCCACAGGGTCCTTTCGCGGGGCCCGCTCCTACAAAAAACACCCCCTTTTGTTTGTAGGAGCGGGCTTGCCCCGCGAAGAGGCCAGCACAGGCCACCCCCCCACTCAAAACGCTACGAGATACACCCGCTCCAACACACTGGCCACCCCAGCCTGCAGAAATTTCGGGCTCTCGTCGATCACTTCCCGCTCTTCCAGCCGCTGCACCCGCCCCCCGGCATACCCCGCACGCACCTCATCATCCGACACCGAGAACGGCGGCCCATCGACCAACTGCTGGTCGTAAACCATGGTCAGCAACACCCCCTTGCACCCCGCCGGCAACACCTTGGCCAAATGCGCCATGTAGCGCCCACGCATCTCCAGTGGCAAGGCAATCACCGCCGCCCGGTCATACAGCCCCTGGCAATCGGCAAGGTCTTCGGCCCGCAGGGCAAAAAAATCGCCGCACCAAACCTCGATAGCGCCACTGCGCCACACCTCGAACGCCCCCTGCTGCGCCACCTCAGGCTGCAGCCCCTGCTCACGGAAAAAGTCTTCCACCGCCAGGCGCGACAGCTCCACCCCCACCACCCGATGCCCCTGCTCCGCCAGCCAGGCCATGTCCAGGCTCTTGCCGCACAGCGGCACCAGCACGCGGCTGCCCGCCGCCAGCCCCAGGGTGGGCCAATGCGCCTGCAGGAAAGGGTTTACGTCCGTGCGGTGAAAACCGATCTGGTTGTTGGCCCAACGCTTTTGCCAGAACGCAGCTTCCATGATTACTCCTGATTTTTAGATGGGTTTAGGGTAAAACTTGGTTTGGATTTCGATGTTTAGTTGGCCGAAGATGATGACATCTTAAACCTCAGGACCCCAACCATGTTGCCCAGCCTGTTCATTTCCCACGGTTCCCCCATGCTCGCCCTGCAGCCCGGCGCCAGCGGGCCGGCCCTGGCCGCCCTGGCCCGCGCCCTGCCCCGGCCCAAGGCGGTGGTGGTGGTGTCGGCGCACTGGGAAAGCCGTGAGCTGCTGGTAACCGGCAGCGCCCACCCTGAAACCTGGCACGACTTCCATGGCTTCCCGCCGGCGCTGTATGCCGTGCAGTACCCGGCGCCGGGCGAGCCTGCACTGGCTGGGCAGGTCAGCGAGCTGCTGAACGCGGCCGGCCTGCCTGCGCGCCTGGATGCACAGCGGCCATTCGACCATGGCGCCTGGGTGCCGCTGTCGCTGATGTACCCGCAGGCGGATATTCCGCTGATTCAGGTGTCCTTGCCCAGCCAGGCGGGGCCGGCCCTGCAGCTGAAGGTGGGCCAGGCGCTGGCGGGGTTGCGCAGTGAAGGCATTCTGCTGGTGGGCTCGGGGAGCATTACCCACAACCTGGGTGAATTGGACTGGCATGCCGGGCCAGAGGTGATCGAGCCTTGGGCGTTGGCGTTTCGGGACTGGGTGGTGCAGCGGCTGCAAGCGGATGACCAGGCGGCCTTGCTGGATTACCGGAAACAGGCGCCGTTTGCGGTGCGCAACCACCCCAGTGATGAGCATTTGCTGCCGTTGTACTTTGCCTTGGGGGCTGGGGGGCGGTTTGGCGTGGTGCATCAGGGGTTTACCCTGGGGGCGCTGGGGATGGACATTTATCGGTTCGGCTGAAGATCGCTATCGCGAGCTGCGCTCGCTCCTACCAGGGCGGTGGCGTTTTCATTGGCAAAAAAATCCCCGACCTAGGCCGGGGATTTTTTTATTGCTTCAGGATCAATCTTCGCGGTAACGGCGCAGCTTCAGCTGCTTGCCGGCAACGCGGGTGTCCTTCAGCTTGGTCAGCAGACGCTCCAGGCCATCTTCCGGCAGCTCGATCAGGCTGAAGCTGTCGCGCACCTGGATGCGGCCGATGGCGTCGCGGGCCAGGCCGCCTTCGTTGAGGATCGCGCCCAGCAGGTTCTTGGCGGCGATGCCGTCACGGGCACCCAGGGCAGTGCGGCAACGCACGCGGCCTTCGGCCAGCGGCAGTGGCGCACGACGCTCGCGCTCACCACGGTCACCACGGTCGCTGCGCTCACCGCGCTCGGTACGTTCGCCGCGTGGGGCGAAGCTTGGTACCAGCGGTTGCTCGCGTTCAACGGTGGCCAGGTCCAGCGCTTGGCCGTTGGTGGCCTTGCGCAGCAGGGCCGAAGCCAGGGCACGGGCGCTGCAGCCCAGGTCAGCGGTCAGGCGGTCGAACAGCTCGCCATGGGTGGCTTCTGCTTCGGCCACCAGCGGCGCCAGGCTGTTGGTCAGCTTCTTGATGCGGGCGTCCAGCACGGCCTGGGCGTTCGGCAGGCGGGCTTCGGCCACTTTCTGGCCGGTAACGCGCTCGATCACCTGCAGCATGCGGCGCTCACGCGGGGTGACCAGCAGCAGCGCACGGCCATCGCGACCGGCACGGCCGGTACGGCCGATACGGTGAACGTAGGACTCTGGGTCGTACGGCATGTCGACGTTGAACACGTGGGTGATGCGCGGTACGTCCAGGCCACGGGCAGCGACGTCGGTGGCGACGACGATGTCCAGGCGGCCATCCTTGAGCGAGTCGATGACGCGCTCACGCTGGTTCTGGGCGATGTCGCCGTTCAGCGCGGCAGCCTTGTAGCCTTTGGCTTCCAGCGCGGCGGCCAGGTCCAGGGTGGCTTGCTTGGTACGCACGAAGGCGATCAGCGCGTCGAACTCTTCCACTTCCAGCAGGCGCAGCACAGCCGGGATCTTCTGGTCGGCGTGCACCATCAGGTGCGCCTGGTCGATCGCGGTAACGGTCTGGGTCTTGCTCTGGATCTTGACGTGCTTAGGCTCGCGCAGGTGGCGTTCGGCGATCGAGCGGATCGACGACGGCAGGGTCGCGGAGAACAGCACGGTCTGGCGGCTGGCCGGGATGGCATCGAAGATCACTTCGAGGTCGTCCATGAAGCCCAGCTTGAGCATTTCGTCGGCTTCGTCCAGCACCAGGTACTGCACGGTGGACAGGACTTTTTCGTCACGACGCAGGTGGTCGCACAGGCGGCCTGGGGTAGCGACGACGATTTGCGCGCCGTTGCGGATGGCCCGCAGCTGCGGGCCCATCGGGGCACCGCCGTAAACGGCCACGACGTTCACGCCTGGCATCTGCTTGGCGTAGGTTTCGAAAGCGGTAGCAACTTGCAGCGCCAACTCACGGGTTGGCGCCAGGATCAGGGCTTGCGGTTCGCGCTTGCTCACATCGATCTTGTTGAGGATCGGCAGGGCGAAGGCAGCGGTCTTGCCGGTGCCAGTCTGCGCCTGGCCGATCATGTCGTGACCGGCGAGGATGATCGGGATCGATTGTTGCTGAATGGCCGACGGCTCTTCATAGCCGGTAGCCAGGACGGCAGCAACAATGTTCGGGTTCAGATCGAGAGCGGCGAAGCCGCCGGTTTCCTGGGTCATGGGTCTGCCTCTAGGTGCATCCGCAAAGACCCATGCTCCAAAGCTGCACATGCCTTGAAAGACCGGAACGGTCACCCAGGCAGCTTTGGCGGCGGGGATTTGCGAAAACGATTGAAAAAGAATACGTGGGAAGGTCCGCCTAGCGGACGTGCAGCCGAAGCTGGACTCGGAGGATTTGCACCACCTGATTTTGAGGTCCGCTAAAAGACCGGCGCGTACTATACCCGAATTAATGAGGGGGGGGTGAGTAAATTTTTCTGGCCGCTTGGCCAGTATCGCGCCATCAACTGGCCAGGGCTGAATCGTTTTTCTGGAAGCCCGCAGTGCCGCCCCTGTAGGAGCGAGCGCAGCTCGCGATGGGCTGCAGAGCAGTCCCGGCGTGATGAGCCGCGAAGCTGAATCCCTGGGGCCGCTGCGCGCCCCATCGCGAGCTACGCTCGCTCCTACCGAAGAGCGGCGCAGGCCCAGGCCTTCAGCTAGCCGGCCGAATCTCGCCAATCAGCCCATCCAGGCTATACCCCAACCGCGGCGCCAACGCCTCGGCCCGTGCGCGCAAGCCGTCAAGGTCCAGCGCCTGCTCCAGGTCCGCCGGCACCAGCAGGATCACATTGCCCTCCTTCACCGGCAATTCCCAGTAATGCCGGTGGTACAGCCCACGCAACAGCGCCGCCCCCAGCGGCTTGCCGTCATCGGTGGCCCACTGGTTTATCACCAGCCAGCCGCCAGGGTTGAGCTGCTGCTGGCAGCTTTCAAGGAAGTTCCACGCCAGGTGGCCAACCCCCGGCCCATGGTCGGTGTACAGGTCGACGAACAACAGGTCGGCTTTTTCTGCCGTGGGCAGCAGCTCCAGGGCATCGCCAATGCGCACGTACAGCCGTGGGTCGTCATCCAGCCCCAGGTATTGCATGGCCAGGCGCGGCACGTCGGGGCGCAGCTCGATGGCCTCGATGTCGTCCAGCGGCAGGAATTTCATGCACGCCTGGGTCAGGGTGCCGGCGCCCAGGCCCAGGAACAGCGCACTTTCCGGCTGCGCATGGCACAGCGCACCCACCAGCATGGCGCGGGTGTAGTCGTACTCCAGCCAGCTGGGGTCGGCGGTGAACACGCAGCTCTGCTCGATGGCATCGCCGAACTCAAGGAAGCGGTAGTCGTCCACCTCGTACACGCTGACCACGCCAAAGGCATCCTCGACCCGGGCCAACAGCTTCTCTTCCCGCTCCGTCGTCATCTACCTGCCACTCACCCGCGCAAAAACGCGCATTGTCCGCCAACGCCCTGGATGCAACAAGCGCCGCGCCACTGCTACCATGGCAAACAGCCTATAACGAACCCTTCGAGCCCGTGATGAACCGACCGTGGAGCCCCGACAGCTGGCGTGCCCTGCCGATCCAGCAGCAACCGACCTACCCCGACGCCGCGCACCTGCTCAAAGTGGAGCAAACCCTGGCCAGCTACCCGCCGCTGGTGTTCGCCGGCGAAGCCCGCGAGCTGCGCCGGCAGTTTGCCGAGGTCACCGAGGGCCGTGCCTTCCTGCTGCAGGGCGGCGACTGCGCCGAAAGCTTCGCCGAGTTCTCGGCGGCGAAGATTCGCGACACCTTCAAGGTGCTGCTGCAAATGGCCATTGTCATGACCTTTGCCGCCGGCTGCCCAGTGGTCAAGGTGGGGCGCATGGCCGGGCAGTTCGCCAAGCCGCGCTCCTCGGGCGATGAAACCATCGGCAACGTCACCCTGCCGGCGTACCGTGGTGACATCGTCAACGGTATCGGCTTCGACGAAAAAAGCCGCATCCCGGACCCCGAGCGCCTGCTGCAGGCCTACCACCAGGCCACCGCCAGCCTCAACCTGCTGCGCGCCTTCGCCCAGGGCGGTTTTGCCGACCTGCACCAGGTGCACAAGTGGAACCTGGACTTCATCGCCAACTCGGCGCTGGCCGACAAGTACCACCAGCTGGCCAACCGCATCGACGAAACCCTGGCCTTCATGCGCGCCTGCGGCCTGGACAACGCGCCGCAACTGCGCGAAACCAGTTTCTTCACCGCCCACGAGGCGCTGCTGCTCAACTATGAAGAAGCCTTCGTGCGCCAGGACAGCCTGACCGGCGACTACTACGACTGTTCGGCGCACATGCTGTGGATTGGCGACCGCACCCGCCAGCTCGATGGTGCCCACGTCGAGTTCCTGCGCGGTGTACACAACCCGATTGGGGTCAAGGTCGGCCCCAGCATGGACCCTGAGGAGCTGATTCGCCTGATCGACACGCTCAACCCGGCCAACGACCCCGGGCGCCTGAACCTGATCGTGCGCATGGGTGCGGGCAAGGTCGGCACCCACCTGCCAGGGCTGATCCGCACGGTGCAGCGCGAAGGGCGCAAGGTGCTGTGGAGTTCCGACCCGATGCACGGCAACACCATCAAGGCCAGCAGCGGCTACAAGACCCGCGACTTTGCGCAGATCCTCGACGAGGTGAAGCAGTTCTTCCAGGTGCACCAGGCCGAGGGCAGCCATGCCGGCGGCATTCATATCGAAATGACCGGGCAGAACGTGACCGAGTGCATCGGCGGCGCCCGGCCGATCACCGAAGACGCCCTGTCAGACCGTTACCACACCCACTGCGACCCGCGCATGAACGCCGACCAGTCACTGGAGCTGGCTTTCCTGATCGCTGAAACCCTCAAGCAAGTGCGGCGCTGAGCAAGGCCGCGCGCAACTGGCTGCCCTCGGCGCGGGGGCAGTTCAGCTGTACCCGCTCAAGGCCCAGCCACCGGGCCAGGCGCAACAGGTTCACGGCCAGGGCCTGGTAGCCCTCCTCGTCCAGGGCTTCAGGCTGCGCGTGCACGGCATGCACGGCCAGTTGCCCCTGGGCGCGTTCGGCGCGCAGGTCCAGCCGGGCGGCGATACGTTCGCGGTACAGAAAAGGCAGCACGTAGTAGCCGTACACCCGCTTGTGCGCCGGGGTGTAGATTTCCAGGCGGTAGTGAAAGTCGAACAGCCGCTCGGTGCGGTTGCGCTCCCAAACCAGCGAATCGAATGGCGACAACAGCGCACTGGCCGCTAGGCGCCGGGGAATGCGTGGCGTGCCGGCGCAGTAGCCGGGCTGCTTCCAACCCTGGACTTGCACCGGCTGCAGGCGGCCATCGGCGACCAGTTCGGCCAGCGCCGCCCTGCCCTGCCCCGGCTCCAGCCGAAAGTAATCGCGCAGGTCGCGCTCGGTGGCCACGCCCAGGGCGCTGGCGGCATGCAGCATCAGCCCTTGATGCGCCTCGGCCTCGCCGGGCAGCGGCTGGTCAAGAATGGCCTTGGGCAGCACCCGCTCCGGCACATCGTACAGTCGTTCGAAACCGCGCCGGCCCGCCACGGTCACTTCACCGGCCGCGAACAGCCACTCCAGGGCGAGTTTTTCCGCGCTCCAGTCCCACCAGGGACCGGCCCGTTCCTGGCGGGTGGACAGGCTGCCCGCACCCAGGGCGCCCTGCTCGCGCACAGCGGCCAGTACCCGGGCGATCACCGCTGGGTGTTCACGGCCAAATTGCGCCAGCTGGCGGTAGATGCCACGGCCCTCGGCGGCATGGGCCATGCGCCAGCGCAGCAGGGGGTAGAGGTTGAGCGGCAGCAGCGAGGCTTCGTGGCCCCAGTATTCGAACAGTTGGCGCTGGCGGCCACGGCCCCAGGCAAGTTGGTCGAGCAAGGGCATGGGGTAGTCGCCCAGGCGTGAGAACAGCGGCAGGTAGTGGGAGCGGACCACGGCGTTGACCGAGTCGATCTGCACCACGCCCAGGCGGTTCAACATGCGTTTGAGGGCGGGCAGGGTCGAGCCGGGCTGCTTGCCGAATCCTTGGGCGGACAGGGCCAGGCGGCGGGCCTGGTGGTTGGACAGCTCTAGGGGCAAACCTGATCTCCTTGCGGTGCCTGATGCGGCCCTTTCGCGGGGCAAGCCCGCTCCTACAGGGATGCGTGCGATGCTTGTAGGAGCGGGCTTGCCCCGCGAAAGGGCCCTTAAAGGTGTAGCCTACTTACGCAACGGATCATCCCAAAAATGCCGATCCGCCTCTTGCTGAATATCCGCCCGGCTCAACCCCAGGTCATGCAAGGTCGCATCACTGAGGCTGGCCAGCTCATCACGCTGGCGGTGCAACTGCAACCAACGCACCGGGCGCTGCAGCGCTGCGTGCCACAGGTGGTTCAGGGAAAAGGCAGGTTGCTGGGTGCTGCTGGCATGACCTTTCATCGTGAAGCCCTCCGTGTTGATGGCTTCAGTCTCTGCCCAGGCATAAGATCAATCCAACGAATGTTTCTGATGCCATGCATCTCGGAGATTGATGCAATGTCCCAGTACCAGAGCCTCGATGCCGACGTGCTGCGCACCTTCGTCGCCATCGCCGAGCAAGGCGGCTTCACCCGCGCCGGGGAAGTGGTCAACCGCACCCAGTCGGCGGTCAGCATGCAGATGAAACGCCTGGAAGAAGACATCCTGCAGCGCCAGCTGTTCGAACGCGAAGGCCGCCAGGTGCGGCTCACCGCCGAAGGCCAGGTGCTGCTGGGCTATGCGCGGCGCATCCTCAAGCTGCATGGCGAGGTGTTCAACACCCTGCGCATGCCGCACATGGTCGGCCTGGTGCGCATCGGCACCCCCGACGACTACGCTATGCGCTTCTTGCCCACCATTCTGTCGAGCTTCGCCCAGGCCTACCCGCTGGTGCAGGTGGAGGTGCATTGCGATTCGTCCAAACAACTGATGCTGCGCCAGGACCTGGACCTGACCATCGTCACCCGCGAGCCGGGCAACGAAGTGGGCCAGCTGCTGCGCCAGGAACGCCTGGTATGGGCCGCCGCCGAAGGCTTCTGCCCCCAGGAGCAAAGGCCGATGCCGTTGGCACTGTTCAACACCGACTGTTTCTGCCGCGCCTGGACTTGCAATGCCCTGGAGGCCCAGGGCATCGACTACCGCATCGCCTACACCAGCCCAAGCCTGGCGGCGATTTTCGCCATCGTCAGCGCAGGGCTTGCGGTGACGGCGCAATTGCAAAGCCTGGTGGGCGGCCATATCCGCATCCTTGGCGAAAGCGATGGCCTGCCGCAGCTGCCAGTGGCCAACGTGATGCTGCTGCGCAACAGCCAAAGCCAGTCACCGATCACCGATTGCATGGCTGACTACATCGTCGAAGGGTTCATGTAACTGGCGGCCACGCCGCTGTCACAATTCAAACCCCAACATCACCGCACACACCACCAGAAACACACAGAACATCGCCCGCAACACTTTCTCTGGCAACGCATGGGCCAATTTCACCCCCCAGCTGATGCTGAGCAACCCACCCACCGCCAATGGAATGCCCACGCCCCAATCGACACTCTGGTGCACCCCATAGGTGACCAAGGTCACCAGGGTGCTGGGCGCCGCCAGCGCCAGCGACAGCCCTTGCGCCACCACCTGGGTAGTGCCGAACACCGAGGTCAGGATCGGCGTGGCCACCACCGCCCCGCCCACACCGAACAGCCCGCCCATGGTGCCGGCAAAACCACCCAGCACGCCCAGCCATGGCCAGGCATAGCGCAGCTCGGCGCTGGGCGGCGCCACCTTGAGGAACATCCGCACCACGTTCCAGACCGCCAGCGCCACCAGGAAGCCGACAAAGCCCAGGCGCATGGACTGGGCATCGATACCCACCGCCCACATCGACCCCAGCCAGGCAAACAGGAAACTGCACAGCGACAGCGGCACGGCATGGCGCAGCTCGATGCGGTTGCGCTGGTGATAGCGCCACAGCGCCAGCAGCACGTTTGGCACCACCATCACCAGCGCCGTGCCCTGGGCCAGTTGCTGGTCGAGCCCGAACAGTACCCCTAGCGCCGGAATGGCGATCAAGCCGCCGCCGATGCCAAACAAACCACCCATCGTGCCCAGGCCCGCGCCCAGCACCACATACAACAACCACTCGATCATCAGGGCCTCGTCCGCCAGCTGTTTTGAATGCGAGCATGCTAACCACTGCGCTCTGGCGGGGAAACGCACAGCAGCGCAAAATGGCTGTGCGTTTTTCGCATAGCCAGAGATGCCATGAGCCCCGATACCCTCACCGACCAGCTGAGCCTGTTTTTGGATGTGCTGGAAAGCGGCAGCTTTTCCGCCGCCGCCCGCCGCCACCCACTCACCCCGTCCGCCGTGGCCCGGCGCATCGACAACCTGGAAAACGCCGTGGGCAGCCGCCTGTTCACCCGCAGTACCCATGCGGTACGGGCCACGCCCGCCGGGCATGCCTTCGCCGAGCGCGCCCGGCGCATCATCGAGGAACTGCGCCTGGCCCGCGCCGAGGCGGTGTCGCTGAGCAATGCCCCGGAAGGGCTGATCCGCATCGATGCCCCAGCCGCCTTCGGCCGCCGCCACCTGGCCCCGGCCATCGCCGACTTCCTGGTGGCCTACCCTGGCCTGGATGTGCAACTGCGCCTGATCGACAGCTTCGTCGACCTGCACGGCAGCCACCTGGGTGAAGTCGACCTGGTGCTGCGCGCCGGCCCCCTGGCCGATACCCGCCTGGTGGCCACGCCCTTGGCTTATATGGTGCGCATTGCCTGCGCCAGCCCCGCCTACCTTGCCAGCCGCGGCCTGCCCGCTTGCCCCAGCGAACTGCCCGGGCACGACGGCCTGGACTGGGACGGCCTGGCGCCGCCCTTCGCCTGGCGCTTCGAGGTCGACGGCCAGCAGCGCCTGTACCGCCCGTCGCGCATGCGCATGGCGGCCAACAATGCCGAAACCTTGTTGTTCGGTGCCCTCGCCGGCCTTGGCATCGCCCACCTACCCACCTGGCTGATCAGCGACTACCTGCTGCGCGGCGAGCTGGTGCCGCTGTTCTGCCACAACGGCCTGCCGATGGCCGAAACCAGTGGCATTTATGCATTGCGCCTGGAACATGAAACGAACTCTCGCAGCCGTTTGCTGCTCGAATTTCTCAAGAGCCGCTTCAGCCCGATTCCACCCTGGGACCTGGCGCTGCGCAGTGAGCTGCGCTGGCAATAAGCGCGCCAACCTTTAGCGTGCTAGATTCCTCAATCGATGACATTCAAGGACCTGCATGAACGCCACCTCCCAAGCTTCCTGTGACGAGCTGCTGCTGGACAACCAGGTCTGCTTTGCCCTGCATTCCACCTCGTTGCTGATGACCAAGGTCTACAAACCGTTGCTCCAGGCCCTGGGCCTGACCTACCCGCAGTACCTGGCCATGCTGGTGTTGTGGGAGCAGGACGGCCTGACCGTGGGCGAAATCAGCCAGCACCTGCTCACCGACCCGGGCTCGCTGACCCCGCTGCTCAAGCGCCTGGAAAGCGAAGGCCTGCTGCAGCGCAACCGCAGCCGTGAAGACGAGCGTGTGGTGCTGGTGCAGCTCACCGACAAGGGCCGCGCCCTGCAACAGCAGGCCCGCGAGGTGCCACGCTGCATCCTCAAGGCCAGCGGCCGGAGCCTGGAGCGCCTGCAACAGCTGCAGGCCGAGCTGCTGGAACTGCGCGACAGCCTGCAAAAAAACCTCTGACGGCTACGCTGTGTGATGCTCATTCGGATGAGTGGTGAAAATTTATCTTGCGCGCAAACTAATTGCGCGCTAATTTAAATCCCGTATCCACATGACGCCACCTGATCGACAGGGGCGCACAGCACACACGTGAGGCTCAAGATGCAAAAGGTCACTCCGCTGTACATCGCAGAAGCCACCTCCACTGGCGGTCGCGACGGTAAATCCCGCGCCAGCGACGGCAAGTTGGAAGTCAAGCTGAGCACCCCAAAGGAACTGGGCGGCGCTGGCGGTGAAGGCACCAACCCAGAGCAGCTGTTCGCCGCCGGTTATTCGGCCTGCTTCATCGGTGCGCTGAAGTTCGTGGCCGGCCAGGAGAAAAAAGCCCTGCCCGCCGACGCCTCGATCACTGCCAAGGTCGGCATCGGCCAGATTCCAGGTGGTTTCGGCCTGGACATCGACCTGCACATCAACCTGCCAGGCCTGGCCCAGGCTGACGCCGAAGGGCTGGTGGAGAAGGCGCACAAGGTCTGCCCTTATTCCAACGCCACCCGCGGTAACGTAGACGTCCGCCTGCACGTAACCGTGTAAGCCCTGCAGGGCTGCAATCCCCTTGTAGGAGCGGGCTTGCCCCGCGAAGCCAGCACCGCGATGCATGGCACCGGCTTCGCCGGTGTTCGCGGGGCAAGCCCGCTCCTACAGCAGTAGCTTTTTACGATCAAAAAAAAACCCGGCCAAGGCCGGGTTTTTTGCGTTTCACAAGAAGAATTACTTCTTGGAGCGGCCTTTGAAGCTGTTGTCGCGAGTGTCGATGTCGATCCACTCGTCGATCTGGATGAAGTCGGCAACCGAGATCTCGGTACCGTTCTTCAGCTTGGCAGGCTTCATCACCTTGCCCGAGGTGTCGCCGCGAGCAGCGTTCTCGGTGTAGACAACCTGACGGCTGATGGTAGTCGGCAGTTCAACCGATACCAGGCGGCCTTCGAAGAACACGGCTTCGCAGACGTCTTCCATGCCTTCTTCGATGTACGGCAGAACGGCTTCGATGTCCTCGGCGTTCAGTTCGTACATGGTGTAGTCGGTGGTGTCCATGAAGGTGTATTCATCACCGTTGATGAACGACAGGGTCGCTTCTTTGCGATCCAGGATCACGTCGTCCAGCTTGTCGTCTGCACCGTAGACGGTTTCAGTCTTGTAGCCGGTCAGCAGGTTTTTCAGCTTGGTCTTCATGATCGCGCTGTTGCGACCGGACTTGGTGAACTCGGCTTTCTGAACCAGCCACGGGTCGTTGTCGATCCGCAGTACGGTACCGGGTTTCAGTTCTTTACCAGTTTTCATTACGAAGTATCCGAATCTGGATGGATTTATAAAAATCGAGGCCGCATATCATAGCCAATTTCGGTAAAACTGTACCAGCGCCTTGGCAAGGTCCGGCCGAGCGGCTTGGCTGGCGGCCCAATCCTGGGCGTGCTGCTGCAGTTGCGCCCAGTGTTTGCGGGCGCCTTGCCAGGCCGCGTGCATGTCGCCGTCCATGTTCCAGGCGCGCCACAATGCCATCAGTGCCGCGCTGGCGTCGTCCGACAAACCCTGGCGATAAAGCGCAAGGAAGGCTTCGAGCTTTTCCCAGTGGGCATTTTCGTCCTGGATGTAGATGTGCCACAGCATCGGCCGGCCGGCCCACTGGGCGCGCACGAACGAGTCTTCGCCGCGCACGGCGTTGAAGCCGCAGCTCCACAGCAGGCGGTCGTAGTCGTCCTGGCTGACGAACGGCAGCACCTGCACGGTCAGCGAGCCGCGCTGGTGCACCTCGCCCACGGCCAGCGCCTGCACCCCCAGCCAACGCGCCAGGTCGCCAAGGATGCGCCCTTGGGGCACCAGCAGGTGAACCGGGCCGGCATCGACGGCCAGCGCATCCAGCCAACCGCCCAGCTGTGCGTTTTCATAGGCAAACAGCGACATCAGCAATGCACCGGGCCGGGCCTGTACACCCAGCCCCTGCAGGAAGGCCGTGCGGGCCTCGGCCGACTGCTCGAAGGCCTGCCGGCGCGCCAGCAGCGTGGCTTCACGCAACAGGCCGCCGGTCTTGGCGGTGAACCCTGGGAAGAAGAACACCTTGCGCAGGCCGTTGGCCTGGGGAGAGGGCAAGCCATGGCACCCTTCCACCCAGGCCTCGGCGCTGAGGTAGTCGAGGTTCAGCCACAGCACCGGCACCGTGCGGGCGCGCATCGCTTCGACGTAGGCCGGTGGCAACTGGCAGGCAAACGCGCCGATCACCACATCTGCAGGCTCGGCGGGCTGCCATGTGGCAGGCCAGGCGCACACCTCCACGCCCTGTTGCCATTGCCGCGCCGCATTGGCGTCGCTGCCTGGGCACAGCGGCACGAAGGCATTGAGGTCGTCCACCCACAGGCGCACGGCCAGGCCGTGCTCGGCCACCAACTGCCGGGCCAGGCGCCAGGTAACGCCGATATCGCCGTAGTTGTCGACGACGGTGCAGAAGATGTCCCAGGTGGTTTTCATGTGCCCTGCCTACGCCCAGCGCTAAAACCCCGAATTCTGCGGATAAATGCCCGCCGACAAAAGCACCGCACGGAAAAAACCCGGTGGCCATGCGACAATGGCACCTTCACCCGCCCTGCCAGGAGGCTGCCATGCCGCGCCACCGTGAACTGAAGATCACCCTTAAACCGCTGCAACTGATTTTCTGCGTGGCCTTTGGCCTGTGGCTCGGCGCCGTGGCCATTGCCCTGAGCCTGTGGCTGGCGTTGCGGCTGTGGCCCGAACACGTGCAACCGGTCGCCCAGGTGGTGGTGCCAGCCGTGACGCCACCGGCTGCCAGGCTTTCAGCGCCCGTGGCACAACCACCACAGGATGCGCAGAGCGAGATGTTCGAACGCTACAAGGACATCCTGCACCAGCAGCAAGTGCAGCAGGCCGCCGAGGCCGCCCAGGGCAACCCGCGCAACCTCAATAGCCCCAAGTGCCAGTTCTGGTTGGCGCAGAACCGCACTGCGCCCACCGACAAGAGCCAGGCCGCGGTGCTGGAGTTCTGTTACTGACCATGAACAAGGCCACCCTGCTCACGCGCATCGTCGCGGCCCTGGAAACCGACATGGAGGTGCTGCGCCGCGCCGCCCAAACCGCCTACGAAGCCGCCACCGCCGAAGAGAACATTGCTGAGAACAAGTACGACACCCTGGGGCTGGAGGCGTCGTACCTGGCCACCGGGCAGGCGCGGCGCACGGCCGAAATACGCCAGGCGCTGGTCACCTACCAGCAGTTGCTGTTGCGCGAGTACGACCCGGCGCGTGGGGTGCAGGTGAGCAACCTGGTGACCCTGGAAGATGAAGATGGCGGGCGGCGGCGGTTGTTTCTCGGGCCGGAGGCGGCGGGGTTGAAGGTGGGTGAAGGTGAGGGGCTGGTGACCGTCATTACCCCGCGTTCGCCCTTGGGGCAGTTATTGGTGGGCAAGCGGGTTGATGATGAGGTTAGCTTGGGGGCGCAGGTGTTCTACATCGTTGAGGTTGCCTGACAGGGCCTCTTCGCGGGGCAAGCCCGCTCCTACAGCAAAGGCAAAGTGGCCTTCGTTCAAGGCGGTTCCCGCGGCATCGGCGCCGCCATCGTGCGCCGCCTGGCCCGCGAAGGCGCGCAGGTAGCCTTTACCTACGTCAGCTCCGCCGGCCCCGCCGAGGCGCTGGCCGAGGAGGTCAAGGCCGCAGGCGGCCAGGCCCTGGCCCTGCGCGCCGACAGCGCCGACGCCGCCGCCTTGCAGTTGGCGGTGGACGACGCGGTAAAGGCCTTTGGCCGCCTCGATATCCTGGTCAACAACGCCGAGCGCATGCCCTTCGCCGGCGGCGCGCCCTATGCCATGAGCAAGTCGGCGCTGGTGGGGCTGACCAAGGGCATGGCGCGTGACCTGGGGCCACAGGGTATTACCGTGAACAACCTGCAGCCTGGGCCGGTGGACACCGACATGAACCCGGCCAGCGGCGAGTTTGCCGAAAGCCTGATTCCGTTGATGGCGGTTGGGCGGTACGGGCAGGCCGATGAGATTGCCAGTTTCGTCGCGTACCTGGCCGGGCCTGAGGCCGGTTACATCACCGGGGCCAGTTTGACGGTCGATGGTGGGTTTGCCGCCTGAGGCCAGCCTGGTTTGCACCCGCTTGGTAGGAGCGAGCGTAGCTCGCGATGGGGCGCGCAGCGGCCCCGGGTTTCCAGCTTCGCAGCCCAGGATGCCGGGGCTGCTTTGCAGCCCATCGCGAGCTGCGCTCGCTCCTACCGGGCCTACCGCCAACGCATGAAAACGCGATGCCTTCGCCCAGGTCAGCCCTCAACCCCCAGGCTCTGCTCCATCACCTCCAGAAACGCCCGCGCCGCCGGGGTCGGGCTATGGGCCCACACGGCATACAGGTGGCGCACCGGGGCATCCACCAGCGCCGCCACCGCCACCCCTTGAAACCCCTGGGCCACCCGCTCCGGCACCAAACCCACCGCCATGCCCCGCTGCACGAATTTTTCCACCAGGCGAATATGCCCGATTTCGAACTGCACCCGCCGCACCACCCCCGCCGCCTGGAACGCCTCATCGGTCTGGCGCCGCGCGCCGGTGCCTTCGGGAAAGTCCACCAATACCTGGTCGGCCAGGTCGGCCAACGCCAGCGGCGCCCTGCCCGCCAGCCGGTGCCCGGGCGGCAGCACGGCCACCAGCGCTTCGCGTGCCAGCAGGCGATGCTGCACACCCTGCAGTTGCTCGCCCTGCCACAAGCCAATGAAGCCCACATCCAGCCGCCGCTCGCACACGTCCGCCACCAGCAGCTCGCTCTTGGCGGTGAGCCAGCGCACGTCCACCTGCGGATAACGGCCATGGAACAGCGCCAGCACCTCCACCAGGTCCAGTGCGGTCAGCGAACTGATTTCGCCAATCGACAAGCGCCCCCGTACCTGGCCGCAGGCCGCCGCCACGTCATCGGCAATGCGCCTGGCAGCCTCCACCGCTGGCTTGGCGCTGAGCACGAAGGCTTCACCCGCCGGGGTCAGGCGCACCCGCCGCGAACTGCGCTCGAACAGGCTGACACCCAACTGCGCCTCCAGCCGCGCCACTTGGTGGCTAAGGGCCGACTGCACCACATGGCAGCGCTCGGCAGCGCGGGTGAAACTGCCAGTATCGGCAACGGCCAGGGCGTATTCGAGCTGCTTGAGGTTCATCGATCTATCTGCTTTCAAGATGAATAGGTTGAAAACTATACATTGGTGTCATGCCTGATACTTCCCGATACTGCTCACCATTGACCGCCCCACGAGATTCCCCATGAATACGCCAACCCTGAGCCGCGCCCTGATCCTGCTGATGGCCACCGCCACCGGCCTGGCCGTGGCCAGCAACTACTACGCACAACCCCTGCTGCACAGCATCGCCGAGCACTTCGGCCTGAGCACCGCGAGCGCTGGCAGCATCGTCATCGCCGCCCAGCTGAGCTACGGCGCCGGCCTGTTGCTGCTGGCGCCGCTGGGCGATTTATTCGAACAGCGTCGGCTGATCGTGGTGATGAGCGCCATCGCCACCCTGGGCCTGGTGATCAGCGCCTGCTCCCCCAGCCTGCCGTGGCTGATTCTGGGTACCGCGCTCACCGGGCTGTTCTCGGTGGTGGCACAGATTCTGGTGCCCATGGCCGCAACCTTGAGCGAACCCCACCAGCGTGGGCGCGCGGTGGGCACGCTGATGAGCGGCCTGCTGCTGGGCATTCTGCTGGCGCGCACCGCAGCAGGCCTGATGGCCGAACTGGGTGGCTGGCGCAGCATCTATGTGCTGGCCGCGGTATTGATGGCAATCACCGCCCTGGCCCTGTACCGCAGCCTGCCGCAACACCATAGCCATGCGGGGCTTAAATACCCGGCGCTGATCGGCTCGGTGTTCCGCCTGTTCATCGAGGAGCCGGTGCTGCGCCTGCGCTCGCTGCTTGGGCTATTGTCGTTCAGCCTGTTCGCGCTGTTCTGGACGCCCCTGGCCTTCCTCCTGGCGCAGCCGCCGTACCAGTATTCCGACGCGGTGATCGGCCTGTTCGGCCTGGCTGGCGCCGCCGGTGCGCTGTCGGCCAACTGGGCCGGGCGCCTGGCCGACCGCGGCAAAGGGTCGCTGGGCACTACCGTGGGGCTGGTGGCGCTGTTGCTGGCGTGGGTGCCGCTGGGCTTTGCGCAAAGTTCGCTGTTGGCCTTGCTGGTGGGCGTGCTGGTGCTGGACCTGGCCGTGCAGCTGGTGCACGTGAGCAACCAGAACGCGGTAATCGCCCTGCGCCCCGAGGCCCGTACCCGGCTTAATGCGGGCTACATTACCTGCTACTTCATCGGCGGTGCGCTAGGCTCGTTGCTGGGTACGCAATTGTTCCAGCGCCAGGGATGGCAGGGGATCGTGGCAGCAGGCCTGGCCATCGGCGCAGTGGCGCTGGTGGTGTGGGGGTTGGCGGAGCGCAAGCGCAAGCTGGCCCTGCACGTTGTCTGAAGGGGACAGGGTGGCCGCTGCGGCCACCCGCCACACGACCCTCCGTCGTCTTGTCGTTGACTTGCCTGCCCCTGCGGCGCTCAGTAGGCGTTGGTCTAGCCCTATCCCGAAGGATCATTCAATGACAAGACTCACGGTGCAATCCGGCGACTTCTTGCAAGGTGAAGGCGAGTTTCGCAATGGATCGCTCACGCTCAAGACCCCACGCAGCCCCTCGCCGGGCGAACGTATTTCACTCAACCGCGTCGTCGACCTGCGCCTGGCCAGCCTGGAGTCGAGCCGCAGCCTGGGCAGCGCCCTTGGCTGGGGCATGGCCGGGGCCTTGGTGGCCGGCCCGGTGGGCTTGCTGGCCGGCCTTTGGCTAGGCGGCAAGGAAGAGGAAGTGACTTTTTTGGCCACGTTCAAGGATGGCCGCAAACTGCTGGCCATTACCGACGGCAAGACCTGGTCGAAAATCGATGACACCTGGCGCCAGCATCGGCGTCCGCCTGCGGACTGAAAGGCTTCGAGGCTGGTAAGATAGCGCACCTTTTTTTGCCTGTTCCGGCGCTTTCGCGGGGCAAGCCCGCTCCTACAAGGATGTTGTAGGAGCGGGCTTGCCCCGCGAATGAAGCCTGCGCGGTCTTCGCCCCAAGGACGCCCTCCGCATGCCCCTGCTTCGCCCTCACCTGCCCCTGAGCCTGCTCAGCCTGGGCCTGGCCTTGCACAGCCCCCATGGCTTGGCCGAAGACAGCATCACCCTGGCCCCCGTGCAGGTGTCCGACACCTACGACGACAGCGGCTACCAGGCCCGCGAGGCGGCCGTGGGCGGTTTCCAGGCCGCACCGCTGCTCGACACCCCGGCCTCGGTCAGCGTGTTCAGCCAGGCCCTGCTGCAAGACCGCCAGGTGCGCCAGCTCAGCGAAGTGCTACACAGCGACGCCTCGGTTGGCGAAAGCTACGCACCCATCGGCTACTACGAAAACTTCAACGTGCGCGGCTTCGAACTCAATGCCGCCAGCAGCTACCGCATCAACGGCCAGACCATCGCCGGCGAGCAGAACGTGGCGCTGGAAAACAAGCAGCAGGTTGAACTGCTCAAGGGCCTGGCCGGCCTGCAAAGCGGCGTTTCGGCGCCCGGCGGGCTGATCAACTACGTGACCAAGCGCGCCGCCGATGTGCGCAGCATCAGCGTGGCCACCAATGCCCAGGGCGAGCGCTACCTGGCCACCGACCTGGGCGGCTGGTTCGGCAGCGAACGGCAGTTCGGCGTGCGGGTGAACCTGGCCCACGAAGATATCCGCTCCTATGTCGACCACGCCGATGGCAAGCGCGACTTCGCCTCGCTGGCCTTCGACTGGCAGATCAACCCCAATGCCACCCTGCAGCTCGACGCCGAGTACCAGCACCGCGAACAGCGCTCGGTGCCGGGCTACCAGTTGCTGGGCGGCAGCGAACTGCCCCACGGCATCGACCCGCACGACCGCCTGGCCTACCAGCAGTGGGCCAAGCCTGTGCAAAACGACTCGCTGAACCTGGGCGGGCGTTTCGCCTACCGCTTCAACGACAACTGGACCGGCACCCTGAGCGCTTCGCGCAGCCAGGTGGTGATCGATGACTACAGCTCGTTCGCCTGGGGCAGCGAGGGTGGCTGGCAGTCGCACTTCAGCCCGCAAGGCGACTACGACATCTACGACTTCCGCAGCCCCGACGACACCCGCCGCACCGACGAAGCCCAGGCCATGCTCGAAGGCCACTTCGACGCACTGGGGGTTGGCCACGCGCTGACCGTGGGCACCAGCGCCCAGCGCCGCACCCTCGACCAGCGCCCGTATTACAACGCGCTGGTAGGCAGCGGCAATATCTACACCGGCGCGCCGGCGGTGGACCCGTCGGACGACCCCGTGGGCGCGAGCCAGCGGCGCCTGGACAGCCGCCAGTACGGCCTGTTCGCCAGCGACCGGATCACCTTCAACGAGCAATGGCAGAGCGTGATCGGTGCCCGCGAAATACGCCTGGACGAACGCACCTGGGACGAGGACGGCAACGCCGGCCGGCATACCCGCCAGTACCAGTTGCTGCCAAACGCTGCGCTGATCTACAAGCCGCGCCCGGACACCACCCTGTATGCCAGCTACGCCAAGGGCCTGTCGGCCGGCGGCACGGCGCCGTGGTACGCGAACAATGCGGCCGAGATTCTTGCCCCGACTCTCTCCCACCAACTGGAGCTGGGTATCAAGCAGGACTGGCAACGCATGAGTTTCAGTGCGGCGCTGTTCCAGCTGCGCCAGGCTTACCAGTATGCGCGCCCTGAAGGGGATGGCAGTTTCAGCTACGTGCAGCAGGGCCAGCAGAAGAACATCGGCCTGGAGCTGGGCGCCAGTGGCTGGGTAACCTCGAACTTGCAGCTGCAGGCCAGTGCCGCGGCGATTCGCGCACGGGTGCACAACAGCGGCACAGAGGCCTACGAAGGGCACCAGGCGATCAACGTACCGCGCCTGCGCGCAGCGCTGCAGGCCGACTACAGCCTGCCGGTGCCAGGCCTGGCGTTGCTTGGCGGGGCACGCTACAGCGCCAGCAAGTATGCGAGCCAGGCGGGCAATGTGCAGGTGGGCGGGTACACCGTGTTCGATGTGGGTAGCCGCTATCGCACGCAGATCGGGGGGTATGACACGGTGCTGCGCCTGACCGTGGATAACGTCTTCGACAAACGCTACTGGCGCGATGTGGGCGATTACCTGGGCGACAACTACCTGTTCCAGGGCGCGCCGCGCACGGCACGGTTGTCGGCATCGGTGAGTTTCTAACCGCCCCCTATTCTCCCCCAGGCCGCCGATCTCCATGTAGGAGCGAGCGCAGCTCGCGATGCGCCGCGCGCGGCGCTAGTTCCATGGAGAGGCGCTGGGGTTGAGATCGAGCGCCGCAAGCGGCGCATCGCGAGCTGCGCTCGCTCCTACCAGGGGGCCTGGGGAGCAGGGGCCAGAAAGCAAAAAGCCCCCGAACTTTTCAGTTCGGGGGCTCTTCGCAGAATGTGGCGGTGAAGAAGGGATTTGAACCCTTGATACGATTTCTCGTATACACACTTTCCAGGCGTGCTCCTTCGACCACTCGGACACTTCACCGTTTTCCCTTCAAGGCATTCACCCTGTCGAGGCGCGCTAATTTAGTGGAAGAGCTTTTCTTTGGCAAGCATTTTTTTCAAATTTTTCATGTATTTATGCCAAACCACTGAAACGCGCAGGTTGCCAGGGCAAAGCTGCCAATCTCGCCTGCGCTTTTACCCGGTGCCAGCGCCCTGCCCTCGCCCAGCAAGGCATAGGGCGCCGCCGCTGACTGGCCAGTCAGCCTTGCCGCTTTACCTGGCCCGCGGCGCTGGGTAACGTCGTCGCCACGCCCCCCAAAGGACTCTGCCATGAGCGAGCTGATTACCTACCACGCCGAAGACGGCATCGCCACCCTGACCCTGAACAACGGCAAGGTCAACGCCATCTCGCCGGATGTCATCGCCGCCTTCAATGCCGCGCTCGACCGCGCCGTGCAGGACCGTGCGGTGGTGATCATCACCGGCCAGCCGGGCATCCTTTCCGGCGGTTACGACCTCAAGGTGATGACCTCCGGCCCCAAGGAAGCCGTAGCCCTGGTGACGGCTGGCTCCACCCTGGCACGCCGCCTGCTGGCGCACCCGTTCCCGGTGATCGTCGCCTGCCCTGGCCATGCCGTGGCCAAGGGCGCCTTCCTGCTGCTGTCGGCTGACTACCGCATCGGCGTCGAAGGGCCGTACAAGATTGGCCTGAACGAAGTGCAGATCGGCATGACCATGCACCACGCCGGCATCGAACTGGCGCGCGACCGCCTGGGCCGCGCGGCCTTCCACCGCTCGGTGATCAACGCCGAGATGTTCGCACCCAAGGAGGCCCTGGAGGCCGGGTTCCTCGACCGGGTGGTGCCGGCCGAACAGCTGTTGGAAGTGGCCCAGGGCGTTGCCCGGGAATTGAAGAAGCTGAACATGCTGGCGCACAAGAACACCAAGTTGAAGGTACGCAAGGCGTTGCTCGATACCCTGGACGAAGCGATCTTGCTGGACCAGGGGCATATGGGGTGACCTCGTAGGCCCCATCGCGACTGGTAGGAGCGACCGCAGGTCGCGATAGGGCCCGCCCAGGCTCACACCAAGGTTTGCCCCAGCCAGTGCACACCCGTACACTGCCCCGCGACTGTCTGGTGTGAGTCGTACCATGCTCTACTCCCTTCGCATGTTCCTGCTGGCGTCGCACTTCGTGCTGGTGGGGGCCATCGGCCTGCTGATTGGCCTGCTGCGCCCGTTCAACCGCGACAACAGCCGGGTATTCGCCCGCCTCTACAGCCTGCCGGCCACCTGGCTGCTGCGCATCAAGGTCAAGGCCGAGGTCGGCCCGCTGTGGGACCAGCCACCTGGCTGCGTGATCGTCGCCAACCACCAATCCAACTTCGACCTGTTCGTGCTCGGCCATGTGGTGCCGCAACGCACCGTGGCCATTGGCAAGAAAAGCCTGGGCTGGATTCCACTGTTCGGCCAGTTGTTCTGGCTGGGCGGCAACGTGTTGGTCGACCGCAAGAACGCCTACCAGGCGCGCAAGGCGATGCAAACCACCACACGCATACTGCGCGACGACACCTCGATCTGGATTTTCCCGGAAGGCACGCGCAACCCCGAACAGCAGTTGCTGGCCTTCAAGAAAGGCGCGTTCCACATGGCCGTCGAAGCCGGCGTGCCAATCGTGCCGGTGTGCGTCAGCCGCTATGCCCGGCGCCTGAGCCTGAACAGCTGGCGGCGGCGCACGGTGATCGTTCGCTCGTTGCCGCCCATTGCGACTGCCGGCCTCAGCCAGCAAGACCTGCCCGCGTTGATCGAGCAGTGCCGCAGCCAGATGCAGCATTGCATCGACCATATGGAACGGGAATTGGTGGAGCCCTAGGCGGGCGCTGCTCTGCCCCACGGGTTAAGCTGTAGGGCGTCTGCAACCGAATAAGTGGATCACCATGGGACGAGTCGTGGCATCGGCGGTGTATGCCGCCGGCAGGAAGGTCACCAATATCAATATCGATGAAGGCAGCGAGTGGGCACGCAAGCCGGGGCATTTCGTGTGGATCGGCCTGGAAGAACCCAACGCCGAGGAGCTGGCCAACCTGCAGTGCCAGTTCAACCTGCACGAACTGGCCATCGAGGACGCGCTGGAGAAACACAGCCGGCCGAAGCTTGAAACCTTTGGTGACGCGCTGTTCATCGTCACCTACTCGCCGGTGCGCCATGAAGGCAAGCTGGAGTTCATCGAAACCCACATCTTCGCCGGCAACGGCTACATCATCACCTGCCGCAACGGCCACTCGAAATCCTATGCCCTGGTACGCCAGCGCTGCGAGGCACGCCCGCTGCTGCTGGAGCATGGCGAAGACTTCGTGCTGTATGCGTTGCTCGACTTCGTGACCGAGAACTACCAGCCGGTGAGCGAGGCCATTCATGGCGAAATCGAGGAGCTGGAGCAGAGCGTGCTCAGCAATTCCTTGCAGGAAGACGACATCCGCCGCCTGCACAGCCTGCGCCGCGACATCTTGCGCCTGCGCCGCTACGTGGCGCCGATGGTGGAAGTGAGCGAGGAACTGCAACGCCTGAGCTTCCCGTTCATCGACAAGAACATGCGCCCGTACTTCAAGGATGTGCAGATTCACGTCACCCGGCAGATGGAAGACCTGGCCAGTATCCGTGACATCGCCAGCCAAACCATCGAGATCGGCATGCTGCTGGAGTCGTCGCGCCAGAGCATCGTGCAGCGCAAGTTTGCCGCGTGGGCGGCGATTCTGGCGTTTCCCACGGCGATTGCCGGGGTGTATGGGATGAACTTCCAGAACATGCCGGAGCTGAGCTGGCATTACGGCTATTTTGCCGTGCTGGGGGTGATTGGGCTGGGGTGCGCGGGGTTGTATGCCAGCTTCAAGAAGTCGGGTTGGCTTTAGGGCCTATCGCGAGCTGCGCTCGCTCCTACCGGGCCTGCGCAAGGCCTGTAGGAGCGAGCGTAGCTCGCGATTCGCTCAGGCAGCGCTGTCGCTTGCCTTGCGGGGTTGCTGAATGAACCGCAGCATCCACTCCCCTACCAGGTCGCCCTGGTGCTCGGTAGCCAGGCTGGCGATGGCCTTGTGGTACACCTCGTCGCCCAGATAGGCCTGGCGCGCATCCAACAGCGCCCGCGAATAGTCATGCACGAACTCCGGGTGGCCCTGGAAGCACAGCACCTGGTCACCAATGTGGTACGCCGCGTTCGGGCAGAAATCGCTTGAGGCAATCACCGTGGCGCCTTCGGGCAGCTGGGTCACCTGGTCCTGGTGGCTGATGAGCAGGCTCAGTTCGGAAACCTGCGGGTCCATCCACGGCGCATGGGCGGCCAGCGAATAGCGGTGCACACCCACGCCCCAGCCCTGGTCGGCGCGCTCGGCCTTGCCACCCAGGGTCAGCGCCAGCAACTGGTGACCGAAACACACACCCAGCAGTTTCTCGCCACGCTGGTACAGCTTCAGCAGGTACGCCTTGAGCGTCTGGATCCATGGGTCGCTGCCAAACGAGTCGGCCTTGCTGCCGGTAACCAGGTAGGCATCGAAGCGTTCGCTGTCGGGCGGGTAGTCGCCGTTCATGACGTTGTACACACGAAACTCGGCGGCGATCGGCTGACGCGAGAAGAGCTGCTCGAACATCCTTCCGTAGCCCTGGTACTGCGCGGTCAACTCCGGTCGCAGGACATCGGTTTCAAGGATGCAGATGCGTAACGACATAGGGATAGTCCTGAACGACATGGGTGGGAATCTGCTGTAGAGACTGACGCGAAAGCCACGTACAAGCAAGTAGGTCGCACTGACGAACGGTCACATTTCGTCGGCACGCCAACGGTGAATACGCCGCTGTCTAGCCAGAGCATGCCAGCGGGATGGCCCATGGCCTCATAGCCAATGGAGATCAACCAACAAGCATTTAGAACAAAGGGTTCTGGCTCACGGATGACGCTGGCGCTGTGCGTGGTTTATATCCACATACATGAGGCAAGCAGCAACGGCGCCACCCGCCCCGCTGCGATCGACCCGCGACGCGACAAGGAAGCCAACGGGTATTCAGGAATAACAACAAGAAGGCGGTCCGCCATGTTCAGTCAATCGAAGCTACGCCAAGCTGGGCTCATTCTATTCGCTACCACGTTGCTGCTGATTCTGCCGAACCTGACACGCTTGTTCGGCTAACAGTGGCTGTAGCCTTTTTCGGCAACGCACAGGTAACCTGCCGGCCTTGACGGTCGGAGATTGCCTATGCGCCAGTGCCTTGCCCTGCTTACCCTTCTGGTCAGCCTGCCCCTGTGGGCGGCGCAATTGCAGCTGGAGCTGGGCGGCGCCGTGCGCAGCCTGGACAGCGCGGCGCTGCTCAAGCACCCGCAGGCGCGCGAGATCGACATCGAGCAGGATGTGGCCTACAAACGGGCCATGCACTACCGCGCCGTGCCCCTGGCGGCGCTGCTTGAAGGGGTAACGGCAGGCGACCACCTGCAGGCCGTGGCGCTGGACGGGTTCGCCGCCGAGATGCCCGCCGGGCCTTTGCTGCAGGCGGGGCCGGCGCGGGCCTGGCTGGCGGTTGAAGACCCGGACAAGCCGTGGCCACCTTTGGCCGATGGCAAGCCCAGCGCGGGGCCGTTCTACCTGGTATGGACCCATGCCCAGGCCAGCGGCATTCGCCCCGAGCAGTGGCCCTTCCAGATCACAACCCTGCGCCGCCTGGCATCGGTGGAGCAACGCTTTCCGGCGTTGTTGCCCGACCCGAAGCTGGCCGCCGACGACCCGGTGCGCCAGGGGTTTTCGTTGTTCCAGCAAAACTGCCTGGCCTGCCACCGGCTCAATGGCGCGGGGGATGCGCAGTTTGGGCCTGACCTGAACGTGCCGCATAACCCCACCGAGTATTTCCGGCCTGAATTCCTGCGGATGTACATTCGCGACCCGCAGGGGCTGCGACGCTGGCCCCAGGCGAAGATGCCGGGGTTTGGTGTGGATGTGTTGAGTGACCAGGAGCTGGAGGCGTTGTTGGCTTACCTCAAGCACATGGCTGGGCGTAGGGGGTGAGATTGTCGGGGGCTGCTGCGCAGCCCATTCGCGGGGCAAGCCCGCTCCTACACAGGCATGGCGTGCCCCGCGAATAGCTCAGGCAATAGGCCGCTCTTGCTTGACGCCCCACCCCTCGACCTCACCGCCATAGGGCGAAACAACCTGCTCGAAGGCCTCCTCGAAGTCGCCAATCCCACCATAGGTGGCATACATGACCTTGCTCAGTTCCAGGTGCCAGGCGCCATCGTCCCGCTCATGCACCTGGGCATTCAACGACTCGCCGCGAAACTGCCCAGCCGCACGCCGGGCGCCGGCTTCGTCGGGAAATACCGCGTAGAACTCGATGGGGTGGATACGGGTGAAATCGAAACCGCCAGCTTTCATCTGGCGCAGGACATTGCTGCTGATATCGTCGTTCAGGCTGCTCATGAATCGTCCTCCCGAATGAAGCGATGGATAGACTTTCCGTGCACTACGCACCTGCTGGCAAGGCCAGCAGTTCGAGCTGATGCAAGACGCGAATTGAACAGGTGCAGGCCCGCAGAAAAGGCCTGCGCCTGGGTGTAGCGTAGCGCCTGCAATAGCACTACGCCAACCCTGGGCCAACCTGCAGGTCAGGAAGCTTCTTGGATGCGGGTGATCACCACGCCGTTCTGCTCCTTGAGCCATCGGGCGGTGGGGGATGGGGCGCGGTCCTGGAAGTCGTTGAGGTCCAGTTCGTCCATGACCGGAAACAAGTGCGAACGAATGGCGCGGGCCGCTTCCTCCTCGCTGGGGCACTGCTCGCCGTGCAGCAGCAGTGTGGTCGGCTCGCCCTTCTGATCGGCAAAGATGACTTCCCACTCTTTCATTGAATAGCCCTCTCAAGCAAAGGACACGGAATACGTGATGCCTGTAAATGCTTGACCTTGGGCGCGGGGATTTGTTCAGTCTGTGCCGGCCTCTTCGCAAGAGGTTTGCGCAAGCGTGGTAGGAGCGAGCGTAGCTCGCGATGGGGCGCGCAGCGGCCCCAGGGGTTCAGCGTCGCGGCTGATTACGCCGGGGCTGCCTTGCAGCCCATCGCGAGCTGCGCTCGCTCCTACCAGGTGTATCGCCCAGGAAAGGGGCCGCAACGCGGCCCGGGGGCTTACTTCTTCGGCGTGCCGTGGACCACGCCGGCGGTGTTGTCCAGCAGGCTCTTGGTCGCCGTCTGGATGAACGCTTCGAGCTGCTGCAGCATTTGCGGCTGCTCTGGGCTTTCGATCAACTCGGCCTTGAACTCGCTGCCCAGCTGGTAGCGGTACATGCGCGGGCTCATGTCCTTGGACTCGATCAGCAGGTGGTCACCCTTGACCAGGCCCACGATCTGCTCGCTGCCCGAGGGCTTGATCATGCCCACGCCCGGGTCACCGGCAGGCAGGTTGAGCAGGTCGCGGCCCCAGCACTGGTGCCGGGTTTCGCCACCCAGGCGGCCCATGATGGTCGGCACGATGTCGACCTGGGTACCCACGGTGTGGTCGACCGCGCCGAATTTCTCCTGGATGCCCGGGGCAATCAACAGCAGCGGCACGTTGAAGCGGCCCAGGTCCAGCTCGGTGACCTGCTGGTGGTTGCCGAAGCCGTGGTCGCCGACGATGACGAACAGGGTGTCCTTGAAGTACGGCTCTTTACGCGCCTTCTCGAAGAACTGGCCCAGCGCCCAGTCGGAGTAGCGCATGGCGGTCAAGTGCTCGTCCAGGCGGCCCTGGCCGGTCACCTTCTCGACCGGCAGGTTCGCCGGCAGCGCGTACGGGGTGTGGTTGGACAGGGTTTGCAGCAGCGCGTAGATCGGCTTCTTCTGGTCGTGCTTGGCCAGTTCCTCGTTGCCACGGTCGAACATGTCCTGGTCGGACACGCCCCAGGTCGGGTCGGAGAACACCGGGTTTACGAAGTCGTTGCGGCCGATGAAGGTGGTCATGCCCTGGTTGCCGAAGAACCCGGACTGGTTGTCCCAGGCGAAGTCGCCGTTGTACACGTAGACGTCGTCGTAATCACGGGCGCTGAGCAGTGCCGGCAAGCCCGACAGCTTGTGGCCGCCTTCCGGGGTCTGCATCAGGTATTCGAAGCCTGGCAGGTTGGGGAAGCAGGCCATGGTGGCGAACATGCCCTGGTGGGTATGGGTGCCATTGGAGAAGAAGCGGTCGAACAGCAGGCCTTCCTTGGCCAGCTTGTCGAAGTACGGGGTGATGTTGTTCGGGCTGCCCAGGGCGCCTACCGAATGGCCAGCGAAGCTTTCCATGAGGATCACCACGACGTTCTTCACCGCCAGGGTGCGGTCGGCTGGCGGGGTGAAGTCACGGCGCACGGCGGCCTCGTCGGCATCCACCAGCACGTCGTTGGCGGTAAGCAGTTGCTTGCGCACGGTGTCGGTGGCCAGGTCCTGCTTGAGCACCGGCTTCCAGATGTTGGCGCGGTCTTCGCCGAAGCGGCTCTTGGCAGCGTCGATCAGGGTCAGGGTGCCGTTCAGGCCCAGCTGGTTGACGAAGTTGGAGTCGGTGGTGAAGGCATCGCCCCAGCGCATCGGCGGGCCTTGGCGCAGGGTGCCACGGGCAGCGACCACCGCCACCAGCAGAATCACCATGAACACCGCCAGGCGGTTGTACCAGGCAGCCACGCGCTGGCCCGAGCCACGGGTGGCGCGGTCGATGCCTTTGAACAGCAGGCTCAGCAACCAGGTGCCGACCAGCCAGGCCAGCAGGTAGCGCACCACCGGGAAGCCGTACCAGAGCATGCTCAGTACGGTCTTGGGGTCTTCCTTGATGTATTGGAACACCAGGCCGTTCAGGCGCTGGTGGAACTCACGGTAGAAGTCCATCTCCATCAGGCCAAGGAACATCACCACACTGGAGCTGATGGTCAGCCAGAAGCGGAACAGCCCGCGCCGGGCCATCAGCCAGGGGCTCAGGGTGGCCAGCAACAGCGGAATGCTCAGGTACACCACCACACGCAGGTCGAAGCGCAGGCCGTTGAAGAAGCCTTCGGCAACGGTGGAGTACGGGGTGTCGCCGATCATGTCGCTGTTGTAGACCAGCAACGCCAGGCGCACCAGGCTGAGCATCAGCATGATCACCAGGCCGCTGAGCAGCATGTAGGCCAGGTGTGATTTCAAGGTCGGCGTGAAAGCTCGCGCGCCCTGTTGCTTCAAGGCATCCGTGTTAGCCATGAATGGGGAAGTCCTAGGATTGCGGGTTTGCGGAGATGGCGCTGGTACTGGACCAACGCAGCATTGTGCGGGTGCGGATTCTGTTTAAACCAATGTGAAAATTTTGTCACGGGGCTGTTGCAGATTTTGTCTGCGCCGGCCCTTCCGCGCCCGGGTCAGAGCCGCACATTGCCCCGGGGGCCGGCAATTGCCCAGATGATAAGGCCAATCACCGGCAGCAAGGCGATCAGCAGAATCCACAACACCTTGATGCCGATTTCGGCATTGCTCTTGATCACGTTGAGAATCGCCCAGATGTCCAGGGCGAGGATGATCAGGCCGACCAGGCCGTTGAAGGTGGACCCCATTGCACAGCGCTCCTTTGAACGTAAGCCATGGCGCTGAGCATAGTTGGGGATTGCGCGCCTCGCGGCGCATCGCGAGCTGCGCTCGCTCCTACGGGGTTCATGTACCCAGGCAGGAGCGATGCGATTCAGACGTGAACGGCGACCTTCAGGGCCTCCAGCGCAGGCTCCAGCTTGATGCCCACCTCGGCCCCCAGGGCCAGTACGCGGTCCAGGTCCTGCTGCCCCACCATCACCATCTGCAGCTCGTCGTCGAGCAACTGGCTGAAGTTCAGCAGCACATAGCCCCCGGCTTCCTTGTTCAAGGCGCCCATCTGTACCTGGATACGGTTGAGCGCGGTCAGCGGTTCGGTACGCGCCAGCTGCTTGGGCTTGAGGGTGAACGCCACGCTCTTGTCGAACGAGTCGCTGATGTGCTGGAACAAGTCCTGATAGCTGTCGGCCTGGAACACCACCGTGTCCGGCAGGCTGCCGAGCACCACCCATTCGCCCAGCGGCATCGGGAAGCTGTCGTCGTAGTTGATGTCCGGGTTGGCGGCAAGGAAGGCGGCGGGGTCGGCGTAGGCCTGGGCGGCTTCGTCGGCGATGCGCTCGATGTCCTCATCGCGCATGCAGCCGGCGGCAATGAGGCTGATGAGTTCGAGCAACTGGTTTTTCATGAAGGGGGCCTGCGGCGGGTGAAAAGGCGCCAAGGATAGCCGCAAACGCCCCCGCAGGGTTAGCCGGCCAGCGCTTGCAGGCGCTCGGTGGCCTGCACTGCCCCCATGGTTTGTGCCGCCATCAGCGCGGTGGCGCCACGGGCGTCCTGGTGCGCAGGGTCGGCGCCCTGGGCCAACAGGAAGTCGAGGATTTCGCCACGGTTGAACATGGCTGCCAGCATCAGCGCGGTGCGCCCGTCCTGGGCGGCGGCATCCACCGGTACACCGTGCGCCAGCAACAGGCGGATCATGGCCAGGTCGCCCTTGAACGCTGCGCCGGCAATGGGCAACTGGCCGTTGTCGTTGGCAATCAGCGGGTCGGCGCCATGCTCCAGCAGCACGCGCGCCGCCTCCAGGTGGCCGTGGTAGCTGGCCAGCATCAGCAGGGTGTCGCCCTTGTGGTTGCGCAGGTCAGCCGGCAGGCCGCTGGCGAGCAAGCGCTGCAGCATCTGGGCATCGCCCTGGCGGGCGCGGTCGAACACCTGCTCGGCGAAAGCTGCGGTTTCGTCATCGGTCATGGCGACGGGTTGGTCAGACATCTGGAACCTCCTGGCAGAAAAGATTGCCCAAGTGTTTGTCAGGCATGGCCATGGGGTCAAAGGTTCAGAATCTATGGGGCCGATAGCCAACTGGCCAACCGTGCAAAATGCACTGTGCAAAATGCACGACCATGCAGACTGCACGAAGGTGCTTCTGCAAAAACGCCGCAAACACCTGTATTCATTGAGTTTTTACCGAATTCGATTACTGGCACGGTCACTGCAACAGTCAACTCACGTCTGCCACTACAACAGTCAGGAGTTGATATGGACCTTATCCAGGAAAAGTTCGTCTCGGTGTTCTCGGCCTACCAGGTCGCCACCCAGGCTCGCCCCGACGGTGGTGTGTTGCTGACCCTGCGTGCCGCCGATGGCAAAGTGACCCGCCGCGTGCTGACCTATGGCCAACTGCACAGTGCCGAGCAACTGTCCTGGGCAATCAGCGCCATTCGCCGTGACTTGGCCGAGCAGGCCAGTGAATTGCCAGTGATTTCGATGCTGCAGAGCCAGCAGCGGTTTGCCTTGCCGACCTACCGTTAAGGGTTTTTCTGTACGGGCCTCTTCGCGAGCTTTGCTCGCTCCTACGGGTACGGGTACGGATTACGACCCGGTAGGAGCGAGCGCAGCTCGCGATGAGGCCAGCCCAGGCACTACAACTCGTCAATCCCAAGAAACGCCCGAGCCGTTTCATCACCGGTAAACCGCGGCTCCCCCCCCCGCTCACTGGCGAACAATCGAAACGCCAGGCAAAACGGTGTATCCCCCAGCTCCACCCAACGCCGCACCCCTGCTGGCACCACCAGCCGGTCGCCCTTCTCGCACAACACCGAATACACATACTCACCCAAGCGCAACCCCACCTGGGCACGCCCGCTGACCACGGCAAACACTTCCTCGGCCTCGTGCACATGTTCATCGCGCACATCCACCTGCGCCGGGTCCGCGCCATCGCGGTTGAGCAGGCTGTAGGCAGCGCTGCCGTGCTCGGTCATCAACAGGTCAAGGTGAGCGCGGCACGCCTCCAGCACTTCACCCTGGGCACTGCCTGGGCGCACGCGCAGCGCATGGGGCTGGTGAGCGAAGCGCACGCCCTGCTCGGCCAGGGTCGCGGCAATGTCGTCGTGGTGGGTCAGCACCTTGTTCGGCAAGCCCGGGCTGGACGGGTGGAAAACACAGAGGATGCTCATCGGCTGCTGGTCCTGGTCGGTTTCGAACGAGTGGCAATGATAACGGCTGCCGCCAGTGCTGCGGCGCTCGCCATACCAAAGGTGAAGGTCGGCCCCAGCAATTTCCAGCTGTAGCCCGAATACAACGCACCCAATGCGCCGCCGGTGCCCGACAGCGCCGCATACAGCGCCTGGCCCTGGCCTTGCTGGCGGGCGCCGAAGCTGGCCTGCACGAAGGCGATGGACGCGGCGTGGAAGCAGCCGAAGGTTGCCGCATGCAGCAGCTGGGCGAAAATCAGCAGCGCAGGGTCACCGGCCAGATTACCCAGCAGCAACCAGCGCAGCGAAGCCAGCAGGAAGCTCACCAGCAGCACCCGCTGCACGCTGAACCGCGCGAACACACGGCTCATCACCATGAACATCAGCACCTCGGCCACCACCCCCAGCGCCCACAACAGGCCAATGGCGCCACGGCTGTAGCCCAGGTGCTCCAGGTGCAGGGTGAGGAAGGTGTAGTAAGGCCCGTGGCTGAGTTGCATCAACGCCACGCAGATATAGAAGGCAATGACACCGGGTGCGGCCAGCTGGCGCAGGAAGCCGCCCGCCTCGCGGCGCTCGCCATGCTCCAGCGGCTGGGCATTGGGCACCCACAGGCTGGCGGCGAAGATGCCGGCCATGACAGCCACCAGCGCCACCGGGTAGATGTCCAGGCTCAGCCATTCGAACAGGCGGCCCAGGCCGACCACGGTGATGATGAAGCCGATCGAGCCCCACAGGCGCACCTGGCTGTAGCGCGAGGTTTGGCCGTGCAGGTGGGCCAGGGTGATGACCTCGAACTGCGGCAGCACCGCGTGCCAGAAGAAGGCGTGCAACGCCATCACCAGCGCCAGCCAGGCGTAGCTCTTGCCGACGAAGATCAGCGAGAAGGTGGCCAGGGTCGACAACGCGCCCAGGCGCAGGATCAGCAGGCGCTGGCCCGTGCGGTCGCCTAGCCAGCCCCACAGGTTGGGGGCAATGCAGCGCATCAGCATGGGAATGGCCACCAGCTCGCCGATGCGTGCCGGGGGGAAGCCCAGGTGGTCGAGGTACAGGGCCAGGAAGGGGGCGGTGGCGCCCAGCAGGGCGAAGTAGCAGAGGTAGAAGCTGGACAGGCGCCAGTAGGGGATTTGGGACATGGGGGGGCCTTTTGGCTGCCTGTGCCGGCCTCTTCGCGGGGCAAGCCCGCTCCTACAAAAAAGAGGTGTGTAGGAGCGGGCTTGCCCCGCGAAGAGGCTGGCCCTGGCTAAATCAGAGCTGGCCCAGCACCGGGGTGGCGACGTTCACATCGGCATTCTGCGCACGGTGGCGCAGCAGGTGGTCCATCAGCACGATGGCCATCATTGCCTCGGCGATAGGCGTGGCGCGAATGCCCACGCACGGGTCGTGGCGGCCCTTGGTGATCACATCCACCGGGTTGCCGTTCACATCGATCGAGCGGCCCGGCACGGTGATGCTGGACGTTGGCTTGAGCGCCAGGTGCGCGACGATCGGCTGGCCCGAGCTGATGCCACCGAGGATGCCGCCGGCGTTGTTGCTGAGGAAGCCTTCCGGGGTCAGTTCGTCGCGGTGCTCGGTGCCACGCTGGCTGATGCTGGCGAAGCCGGCGCCGATCTCCACGCCCTTGACCGCGTTGATGCTCATCAGCGCGTGGGCCAGTTCGGCATCCAGGCGGTCGAAGATCGGCTCGCCCAGGCCCGGCATCACGCCTTCGGCCACCACGGTGATCTTCGCGCCCACCGAGTCCTGGTCACGGCGCAGCTGGTCCATGTAGGCCTCCAGTTCCGGCACCTTGCTTGGGTCGGGGCTGAAAAAGGCGTTCTCTTCCACCGAGTCCCAGGTCTTGAACGGGATTTCGATGGGGCCCAGCTGGCTCATGTAGCCGCGCACCTGGATGCCCTGGGTAGCCAGGTATTTCTTGGCGATGGCGCCGGCCGCCACGCGCATGGCGGTTTCACGCGCCGAGCTGCGGCCACCGCCGCGGTAGTCGCGGATGCCGTACTTGTGGTGGTAGGTGTAGTCGGCGTGGGCGGGGCGGAACAGGTCCTTGATCGCCGAGTAGTCCTTGGACTTCTGGTCGGTGTTGCGGATCAGCAGGCCGATCGAGCAACCGGTGGTGCGGCCTTCGAACACACCGGAGAGGATTTCCACCTCGTCGGCTTCCTGGCGCTGGGTGGTGTGCCGGCTGGTGCCGGGCTTGCGCCGGTCGAGGTCATGCTGCAGGTCGGCAAGGGAGATGTCCAGGCCTGGCGGGCAGCCATCGACAATGGCGACCAACGCCGGGCCATGGCTTTCGCCTGCGGTGGTGACAGTGAACAGCTTGCCGTAGGTATTGCCGGACATGGACGCTCCGCGAGTTCTGCCTGAAGTGATCGAAAGCGGGCAGTATACAGATGGAATGGCCGCCTGTGCGGGCCTCTTCGCGGGGCAAGCCCGCGCCTACGGGATGGTCACGGCGTTGAGCAGCGAACCTTCCCCCAATCACTGGGTCAAACCCTCATCTCCCCACTGTAGTACCGCATGATGTCGCGCTTCGTCGCCCTGCTGCTCCTGCTGTGCACCGGCCTGGCCCAGGCCGCCCCCACCGTGTCGCAACGCCCCATCGACCTCGATACCGGCCAGGGTGTGCTGCATGGCAGCCTGCTGCTGCCCCAGCAGGCCGTGCCGCCTCCGGTGGTGCTGATCATTGCAGGCTCCGGCCCCACTGACCGCGATGGCAACAACCCGGCCTCCGGGCGCATCGACAACCTCAAGCGCCTGGCCTTGCTGCTGGCCAACGCGCACATCGCCAGTGTGCGCTTCGACAAGCGCGGCGTGGCCGCCAGCCAGCCGGCAGCGCCGGATGAGCGCGATCTCAGCGTGCAGCGCTACGTCGACGACGTGGTGGCCTGGAGCCGCCAGCTCAAGGCCGACCCACGCTTTGGCCCGCTGATCCTGGTGGGCCACAGTGAAGGCGCGCTGATCGCAAGCCTGGCCGCCGAACGTGCCGGCGCCAGCGCGGTGATTACCCTGGCCGGCAGCGGCCGGCCAATGGCCGACGTGCTGCGCGAGCAACTGGCCCAGCGCATGCCGGCTGCACAACTGGCGCGCGGCAGCGCCCTGCTCGACCGCCTGCAGGCCGGGCAAACCAGCCTGGACGTGCCGGCACCGTTGCGCCAGGTGTTTCGCCCCAGCGTGCAGCCCTACCTGATTTCGCTGTTCCAGCAAGACCCGGCCAAGGCCTTCGCCCGCCTGCCGATGCCAGCCTTGATCATCCAGGGCCGCAACGACGTGCAGGTCGACGTGGCCGATGCCCAGCGCCTCAAGGCAGCCAAACCGGACGCCCAGCTGGTGCTGATCGATGGCATGAACCATATGCTGCGCATCAGCCCGAAAAGCATGCACCAGCAGCGCGACAGCTACCTGAACCCAGAGCTGCCACTGGCGCGTGAGCTGGGTGAACGGATGGTCAGCTTCATTCACCAGTTGCCCTCGGCCTGACCCTCAAACATCGGCAGCGGCTGCCGATAACGCGGTATTGGTGCGATTCGGGGCCGCTTTGCGGCCCATTCGCGGGGCAAGCCCGCTCCTACAGGGGGGTGGGTTTAGCCTGCGAATGGGCTGCACGGCAGCCTTGGCCAGCGCCCGCCCGTACCTGAGGACATGCCTTGATGAGCGAAGCCCCCGCCGCTGTAGAACCGGCCGAAGAGCCGCAAGCCCCGGAACCGTCCAACCTGCCCTGGGCAGACCTTGCCGTTGAACACTTCCAGCTGGTGCGCCTGGCGCCCCTGCCCACCGACCGCAACAGTGGCGCACGGCCGCTGCGGTTCGTTGAGTTCGCCTACGCCGAGCGCCACGACAAGGCCCACAGCCTGTTGCGCATGGAAATCCGCCTGCCGGGGCAGAAGGTGCGCAAGGAGCAGAACCAGTTGGATGTGCGGGTTGACCATGCCCTGCGCCAGGTCAGCATCGGCAGCGACAACGGCCTGCAGCTGGAACCACTCAACCGCGGCCTCGGCCGTTTCCTGCTGGGCCAGGCGGTGCAATGGCTGCAGCGCAAGTGGCCGAACTACCGGGTCGAGGGCATGGCGCTGGCGAACAAGGACGCGCTGAACGAAGACACCCGCCTGCGCCGTGACCGCTTCCTGGCCGCCAGCGGTATCGAGGTTGAGTACGCCGATGCGCAGCACCTCAAGGGCCGCACGCTCGATACGCAGGTGAGCCAGCTCAAGGCCGGCTGGAACAGCGAGAAATTGCAGCTGGTGGGCATTCTGGATGCGGCGGGCATGCTGCAGCAGGCCGAGCAGCAGTTGCTGGAGAAAGACGGGCAACTGCGCGAGCGCGATGAGCGGGTGGCCAAGTACCGGCGTGAGGACAGCGGGTTGCGCTTTACCATCACCTGCCTGGTGGCGTTTGCGGTGTTCCAGGCGGGGTTGTTGATTTGGATTGCTACCCGGTAGACATGGCGCCGCGAGCGGCGCTTCGCGAGCTGCGCTCGCTCCTACCAAGGGGCGTATTCACCTTGTAGGCGCGAGCGTAGCACGCGATGAATCACACGCGGGCCTTGAACAGCTCCTGGTGGCGGCGGCACTGCTCGGCGGTCAACATGAACACGCCATGCCCGCCACGCTCGAACTCCAGCCAGGCGAAGTCCACCTCAGGGTACAGCGCCTCGACGTGCACCTGGCTGTTGCCCACCTCGACGATCAGCAGGCCTTTCTCGGTCAGGTGGTCGCCCGCCTCGGCCAGCATGCGCCGCACCAGGTCCAGGCCATCATTGCCACAGGCCAGGCCCATTTCCGGCTCGTGGTGGTACTCGGCCGGCATGTCGCCGAAGTCTTCGGCATCGACATACGGCGGGTTGGACAGGATCAAGTCGAAGCGCTGCCCCGGCAGGCCCGCGAAACCGTCGCCCTGCACCGTGAACACGCGCTCGTCCAGGCCATGGCGCTCGATGTTCTGGTTGGCCACCTCCAGCGCCTCGAACGACAGGTCGGCCAGCACCACCTCGGCGTCGGGGAACACCTCAGCGGCAACGATGCCGATGCAGCCAGAACCGGTGCACAGGTCGAGGATGCGCGCAGGCTCGGCGGCCAGCCACGGCTCGAAGCGCTTCTCGATCAGCTCGCCGATGGGCGAACGGGGCACCAGCACGCGCTCGTCGACGATGAACGACATGCCGCAGAACCACGCCTCGCCCAGCAGGTAGGCGGTGGGCACGCGTTCCTCGATACGGCGCTTGAGCAGGTGCTGCAGGCGAACCCGCTCGTCGTCCTCAAGCTGGCAGTCCAGGTAGCTGTCGGCGATTTCCCAAGGCAGGTGCACGGCACCCAACACCAGCAGGCGGGCTTCGTCCCAGGCATTGTCGGCACCGTGGCCGAAGAACAGCTCATGCTCGTGGAAGCGGCTGACCGCCCAGCGGATGTGGTCGCGCAGGGTGCGCAGACGAGATGTGATCACGGGGGACTCCTAATTCAGACCGTACAAAAGTCTAACAGCCCAACCCGCACATTTCTTCCGCGCAATGCCCCAACGGATAGCCACAGGCCAGTAATCACGCCACTTGCGTTGTCAACCATTCCCATTGGCGCCAAGGCAAGGGAGAATAGGTATACAAAAGCCCTTCCAAGGAGCCCTTGATGTCTGTTCCAACCACGATGTTCCGCCTCACTGGCCGCGACTATCCGCCGGCCAAGCTGAGCCAAGCCAGCCTGATCATCATCGATGCGCAGAAGGAGTACCTCAGTGGTCCCCTGCAACTGTCGGGCATGGACGAGGCCGTGGCCAACATCGCCCGGTTGCTCGACGCCGCCCGCAAGGCTGGCCGTCCGATCATCCATGTTCGCCACCTCGGCACCGTTGGCGGGCGCTTCGACCCGCAGGGTACGGCTGGCCAGTTCATCCCGGGCCTTGAGCCGCATGAGGGTGAAATCGTCATCGAAAAACGCATGCCCAACGCCTTCAAGAACACCCAGCTGCATGAAACCCTGCAGGCGCTGGGGCACCTGGACCTGATCGTGTGCGGTTTCATGAGCCATTCCAGCGTCAGCACCACCGTGCGCCGCGCCAAGGACTATGGTTACCGTTGCACCCTGGTGGAAGACGCCTCGGCCACCCGCGACCTGGCACTGAAGGACCGGGTGATTCCCGCCGCGCAGATCCACGAGTGCGAAATGGCCGTGATGGCCGACAACTTCGCCTGCGTTGCCCCTACCGCCAGCTTGATCTGAGGCAGGTAGCCACATGACCGCCCGGCAGCCGGGCGGAACCAGACGGCCCGCGCACAGGTCGAATTCAGGTTGTTCACAGAGGAACCTGGAATGAAGCTAAAAGGCAGTTTCGACGCCAAACGCCTGCGCCCGCGCCAACCGCGCAACTGGGGCGCCCGAATTGCCGCCGGGCTGTCGGCCCTGCTTGCCACGCTCGGCGTGTTGCTGGCCATGGCCGGTGTCGCCGGGCTGCTGGGCAACTATGCAGCCCTGGCCGAACTCAACGCCAACCGGCCGCTGGCCAGTACCCTGGCGGTGGTGGGCCTGTTGTTGCTGTACTTCGGCGTGCGCTTCTGGCGCCGTAGCCGCATTCGCCTGCGCCGTGGGCGCGAGCTGAACCTGTCGCCGCACCTGATGAAAAAGCATGATTAGGGGTTTGCGCTACCGGCCCTTTCGTTGTAGGAGCGGGCTTGCCCCGCGAATGGGCCGGCACTGGCGACACATAGCTGCACGCCGGGTCACACTCGCGTAAACTACGCCGCCCACGTGGAGGCACCATGCAAGACGACGATTTTTCCCTGTTCAGCGCCGAAGTGCGCGGCGTAAAGCCGATCAAGCACGACCGCGCCGACGTGGGCAAACCGAAAACCGACCGCCAGCAACTGGCCGGCCTGCGCCAGGCCGCGACCGTGCGCAGCGGCCAGGCCCTGGTGATCGACGGCCTGTCCGACCAGTTCGTGATCGACGTCGGCGCCGAAGACGAGTTGATGTGGCGCCGCGACGGCGTGCAGGAAACCCAGATCCGCAAGCTCAAGCTCGGCCAGATCGCGTTCGAGGGTAGCCTCGACCTGCACGGCATGAGCGTGGAGAAGGCCCGCGAAACCCTGTGGGCGTTCATTGCCGAGGCCACAAGCCTTGAAGTGCGCTGCGTGCGGGTAACCCATGGCAAGGCCGCGCGCCTTGACGGCAAGCGCCCGATGATCAAAAGCCACGTCAACACCTGGCTGCGCCAGCACCCGCAGGTGCTCGGTTTCACCTCGTGCCAGGCCCGCCACGGCGGCACCGGCGCGGTGTACGTGATGCTCAAGCGAACCATGATGGAGGGCCGCGACGAGTAACGCCGCGCTTGCAGCGCCGCCCGCGTCGCCGTACCCTTCTTTTTTGCGATTTTTACCCACAGGTAGATACATGTCCCTGGAACAGAACTACACCGAGATCCTCAGCCAACTTGGCGAGGACGTCTCCCGTGAGGGCCTGGTCGACACGCCCAAACGGGCTGCAAAGGCCATGAAGTACCTTTGCCGCGGTTATGAGCAGACGCTGGAAGAAGTCACCAACGGCGCCCTGTTCACCTCCGACAACAGCGAGATGGTGCTGGTCCGGGACATCGAGCTGTATTCGATGTGCGAACACCACATGCTGCCGTTCATCGGCAAGGCCCACGTGGCCTACCTGCCCAAGGGCAAGGTGCTGGGCCTGTCCAAGGTAGCGCGGATCGTCGACATGTTCGCCCGCCGCCTGCAGATCCAGGAAAACCTCAGCCGCCAGATCGCCGAGGCCATCCAGCAGGTTACCGGCGCCGCAGGCGTTGCCGTGGTGATCGAAGCCAAGCACATGTGCATGATGATGCGCGGTGTCGAGAAGCAGAATTCGAGCATGCTCACCTCGGTGATGCTGGGTGAGTTCCGTGAGAACGCCTCCACCCGCAGCGAGTTCCTTAGCCTGATCAAGTGATCGGCGCGTGACCCAAGCCGGCCCCCTGGGGTCGGCTTTTTCATTTCAGGAGTAGCCCATGATCGTCAAAGCCCTGCGGGTTGGCCTTGGCCAGCTCATCGTGTTCGGCGACTGGATCAGCCGCCCGGCCAAGCGCAAGCGCGATGCGGCGACCCAGGCGCGTGTCGAGCAGGAGGCCAAGGGCCTCGCGCTGTACCAGTTCCATGCCTGCCCGTTCTGCGTGAAAACCCGCCGCACCCTTCACCGCCTGAACGTGCCGGTGGCGCTGCGCGATGCGAAGAACGACGAGGTGCACCGCCAGGCGCTGCTCGAAGGTGGCGGGCGGGTGAAGGTGCCGTGCTTGCGCATCGAGGAAGAAGGCAAGGTGACCTGGATGTACGAGTCCAAGGCCATCATTGCCTACCTGGACAAGCGCTTCGCCTAAGCGCCAATTTTTCGCGGAACAAGCCCCTGCTGTAGGAGCGGGCTTGCCCCGCGAAAAAGCCAGACCTGCCCTACTCAACCATCGGCACATGCCGCGGATGGCTGGCCACCCTGGCCAACCAGGCCCGCACCCCTGGGTAATCGCCAAGGTCGAAGCCACCCTGGTGGGCCACATGGGTGTAGGCATACAACGCCACATCGGCAATCGAATACTGCTCCCCGACCAGGTACGGGGTCATCTGCAGTTGCCGCTCCATCACCTTCAACGCCTTGTAACCGCCCTTGTGCAGCTTGCGGTACTCCTCCACGCGCGCGTCTGGCAGGCCCAGGTAGAACTGGATGAACCGCGCCACGGCAATGTACGGCTCATGGCTGTACTGCTCGAAGAACTGCCACTGCAGTACCTGGGTACGCAGGCGCGGCTCGCTGGGCAGGTACTCGCTGCCGTCGGCGAGGAAGTTGAGAATCGCGTTGGACTCCCACAGACAGGTGCCGTCTTCAAGCTTGAGCACCGGCACCTTGCCGTTGGGGTTCATGGCCAGGAACTCGGGTGTTTCGGTCTCGCCCTTGAGGATATCCACCGGCTGCCATTCATACGGCCGGCCCAGCAGGCTGAGCATCAGCTTGACCTTGTAGCAGTTGCCCGACTGGTAATCGCCATAGACCTTGTACATCGCCCCGCCCCTCCCGTGCAGTTACGCAATAGTGCCCAATAGTTGGCGACTGTACGGCTAAAAGCAATGCCTGCTGTATGGCAACGATAGATGCCACCCGCGTTAGGCTGAAAAAATGCTTACACATGGACAAGGACCCCTCCCATGACCGATGCCACCTCCGCCCCCCTGCGGCCCCTGGCAGACAGTGCCCCTTCAGCGGTAGTTGCCGGTTTCATCGCCATGCTCACCGGCTACACCAGCTCGCTGGTGCTGATGTTCCAGGCCGGCCAGGCTGCCGGCCTGACCTCGGCGCAGATTTCATCGTGGATCTGGGCGCTGTCGATCGGCATGGCGGTGTGCAGCATCGGCCTGTCATTGCGCTACCGCACCCCGATCACCGTGGCCTGGTCCACGCCAGGGGCGGCGCTGCTGATTACCAGCCTGGGCGGGGTGAGCTACCCCGAGGCCATCGGCGCCTACATCACCTGCGCGTTGCTGGTGGTGATTTGCGGCCTGACCGGCAGCTTCGAGCGCCTGGTCAAGCGCATTCCAGCGTCATTGGCCTCTGCCCTGCTGGCCGGCATCCTGTTCAAGATCGGCAGCGAAATCTTCGTTGCCGCCCAGCATCGCACGTTGCTGGTGCTGGGCATGTTCTTCAGCTACCTGCTGGTCAAGCGCCTGTCGCCGCGCTACTGCGTGCTGGCGGCGTTGCTGGTGGGTACGCTGCTCTCGGGCGTGCTGGGCCTGCTGGACTTCAGCGGCTTCTCGCTGGAAGTAGCGACCCCGGTGTGGACCACGCCCAGTTTCTCGTTGGCTGCGACCATCAGCATCGGTATTCCGCTGTTCGTGGTGGCCATGACCTCGCAGAACATGCCCGGCGTGGCGGTGCTGCGGGCGGACGGTTACCAGGTGCCCGCCTCGCCGCTGATTTCGGCCACCGGCTTCGCTTCCTTGCTGCTGGCGCCGTTTGGCTCGCACGGGGTGAACCTGGCGGCGATCAGCGCGGCGATCTGCACCGGGCCGCATGCCCATGAAGACCCGCGCAAACGCTATACGGCGGCCGTGTGGTGCGGGATTTTCTATGGCATTGCCGGGGTATTCGGCGCCACCCTGGCGGCGCTGTTCGCGGCCTTGCCCAAAGAGCTGGTGCTGTCGATTGCCGCGTTGGCGCTGTTTGGCTCGATCATGAACGGCCTGACCGTGGCCATGGGCGAGGCGCGTGAGCGGGAGGCGGCGTTGATCACCTTCATGGTGACGGCCTCCGGGTTTACCTTGTTTTCGATTGGCTCGGCGTTCTGGGGGATTGTGGCGGGGGTGGTGACCTTGGTGATACTTAGCCCGCGCAAGGCCTGAAGCCTTTATCGCCGTCGCGGGTAACCCCGCTCCTATGGAAAAAATCGTAACTATCTGATTTAAAAATGAATCCTGTGGGAGCGGGCTTGTCGAGGCGTCGAACCGCCGCGAACACCGGCGTAGCCGGTGCCATCCACCGCGTCGCCTGCCCCACAGGACCCGGTAGGAGCGAGCGCAGCTCGCGATGGGCTGCAAAGCAGCCCCAGCGTGATGAGTTGCGAAGCTGAAGACCTGGGGCCGCTGCGCGCCCCATCGCGAGCTGTGCTCGCTCCTACCGGGGCGGCGCTGGCCTGGAGATGGGCGCTGGTTCGGCAGGCCAGGGTTGCGGTGTAGGTCAATCGGTGGTGTTCGCGTATCGCATTTTGGACACTCACGCATTGCGGCGCGGCGGCTGGCAATGTTCCCTGCGCGACAGCGCAGCCCGCGAGGGCTGGGTTATCTCCTACAGGATATTCCGTTAAATCAGACAGTTATGATTAGCGCCGCGCGGAGGCCGTTGGCTCAGATCGCGGTCGCCCCGCCATCCACCGTCAGGCAATGGCCGGTGGTGAAGGCCGCGCCATCGCTGCACAGGTACAGCACCGCGCTGGCGATTTCCTCGACCTTGCCGATGCGCCCCACCGGGTGCATCGCGGCGGCGAACTCGGCCTTGCGCGGGTCGGCTTCATAGGCGCGGCGGAACATGTCGGTGTCGATGACCGCCGGGCACACCGCATTCACGCGAATGCCCTTCTTGGCATACTCGATGGCCGCCGACTTGGTCAGCCCGATCACGGCATGCTTGGACGCGCTGTAGATGCTCATTTTCGGCGCCGCGCCCAAGCCCGCCACCGAGGCGGTGTTGACGATCGCCCCGCCACCCTGGGCCAGCAGCAACGGCAGCTGGTATTTCATGCACAACCACACGCCCTTGACGTTGACGCCCATGATGGCATCGAACTCAGCTTCGCTGCCCTCGGCCAGGCGGCCCTGCTCGATTTCGATGCCGGCGTTGTTGTAGGCGTAGTCCAGCCGCCCATAAGCCTTGATGACCTGTTCATGCAGCTGGCGCACCTCGGCATCGCGGGTCACGTCACAGGCCACGAACAGCGCCTGCCCACCGTCTTGGCGAATCTGCGCCACGGTTGCTTCACCGCCCAGCGGGTCGAGGTCGGCCACCACCACCTTCAGCCCTTCGCCGGCGAAGGCCAGCGCCGTTGCCCGGCCAATGCCCGCCGCGCCACCGGTGACCAGGGCTACCTGGCCGGAAAAGGTCATGCTCATCGTCTGCTCCTGAAGGGGATGGGATACCGGCCCGAGTCTAGCCACCCGGCTGCCCGGCAGGGCAGCATCATCAGGGCAGCGGTTGAGCTACCATGCTTACCAGTGATTTTACGGACCCGCCTGCATAAGCAGGTTAAATTGACCGTTCAGCCCACAAAGGACCCCTGCCATGACCCAGACCAACCGCCGCTTCCTGCTCGCCAAACGCCCAGTGGGCGCCGTGCGCCGCGACGACTTCACCTTTGAGCGCGTGCCTGCCGAAGCGCCGGCAGACGGCCAGGTGCAGGTGCGCAACCTGTACCTGTCGCTGGACCCGGCCATGCGCGGCTGGATGAACGAGGGCAAGTCGTACATCCCGCCCGTGGCGCTCGGCCAGGTGATGCGGGCCCTGGGCGTTGGTGAAGTGGTTGCCTCCAAGCACCCCGACTTCAAGCCTGGCGATCATGTTAGCGGCGCCCTCGGCGTGCAGGATTTGTTCACCGGCGAACCCCAGGGCCTGCACAAGATCGACCCGCGCCTGGCCCCGCTGCCACGCTACCTGTCGGCCCTGGGCATGACCGGCATGACCGCCTACTTTGCCCTGCTCGACGTCGGCCAGCCCAAGGCCGGTGATACCGTGGCGATCTCCGCCGCCGCCGGTGCGGTGGGCAGCATCGTCGGGCAAATCGCCAAGCTCAAGGGCTGCCACGTGGTCGGCATTGCCGGCGGCGCGCAGAAATGCCAGTACCTGAAGGACGAACTGGGCTTCGACGGGGTGATCGACTACAAAGCCGAGAACGTGCTCGAAGGCCTTAAACGCGAGTGCCCCAAAGGCGTGGATGTGTACTTCGACAACGTGGGCGGGGAAATCCTCGACGCCGTGCTCACGCGCATCAACTTCAAGGCGCGCATCGTCATCTGCGGCGCAATCAGCCAGTACAACAACAAGGAGAACGTGCAAGGCCCGGCCAACTACCTGGCGCTGCTGGTGAACCGCGCACGCATGGAAGGCTTCGTGGTAATGGACCATGCCAAGGACTATGGCAAGGCCGCGCAGGAAATCGCCGGCTGGCTGGCCAGTGGCAAGGTCAAGAGCAAGGAGGATGTGGTCGAGGGGCTGGAAACCTTCCCCGAGACGCTGCTGAAACTCTTCAGCGGTGAAAACTTCGGCAAGCTGGTGTTGAAAGTTTGACCCCTTGCAACCGGGGAGCCCCTGCCGGTTCCTCGGTTGCTAGCACATAGGCATTAATCAATTGTGAATAAATTGTAGTGAAATTGTGAAAACTCAGTATCATTGGATCCAATGATTATGGCTTTTTGGCACTACAAGGACGATGCGTGGTAGGTAATACACAGCAATGGCAGGACGAATTCCCTCACACCGTGCAGCTTCGCGACACCACCCTGCACTTTCAGTCTCCCATCCCGGCCCACACCCGCAAGGCGCTCGAACAACTGGTTGAGCAAACGCCTGCAGCCAAACGGGTGAGCGCGCCGCTGGCGTGCTCTGCCAGCAAACTGTTCACCAAACGCGAACAACTCGACTCGCTGCGCAAGAAATGGCGAATGCAGCGTGGCAGCCCCAAGCGCAATGGCATGTACGACTGGTCGCTGGAAGAATTGATCAACACCCACGAAGCAGCCAGGCGCGGCGCCCGCGTCCCCGCGCTGAAAGGCTTCGGCTACCGCCGCTCGAAACTCGGCCTGATGCAAGACTTCATCCTGATTACCGAGTTGCTGACCGGGCACGTGGACGGCATGAGCACCGTTCGCCAGGCGCCGGAATCCGTACACCACGTGATACGGGCAACCTTCGAGCTGCTGCATGCCCTGCACGCCCAGGGTATTACCCACATGGACCTGTGGGCGGCGAACGTCATGCTACCCAAGCGCGGCGAAGCCCAGGCGATCGACCTGGAGAACAGCTTCTCGGAGCCTACCGACTACCTGAGCGAAACGTTGGGCTTTCAGTTCGGTTTTTTCTACTTTCGAGAAATCTACCGCTACATCACCGAAGCGGACTATGATGCTGCGGTAGAATGCGCGCTCGCCGAGTACTTCCCGGATGTGCAACGCGCCGCCTTCAACCGGGTGTATGCGCTCGCCAAGCATGAAGAAATCGGGCGCTTGAAGCGCCGAGAAATCTTCACCAGTGGTGTGCTCGAAAGCCGCTGGTAGAGCGTCATGGCTACCCCATGACTTCACAGAGTAGAAAATGATCAAGATCACCCAGACTATCGAATGCTCCAACACCGCCCCGTTCGTATTGTTCGGCGGCATCAATGTGCTCGAGTCCGAGGACCTGGCGTTGACCGCCTGCGCCGAGTACGTTCGGGTAACCGAGAAACTGGGCATCCCCTACGTATTCAAGGCCAGCTTCGACAAGGCCAACCGTTCCTCGATCCACTCCTACCGTGGCCCAGGCATGGAAGAAGGCCTGCGCATCTTCGAAAAGGTGAAAGCCGAGTTCGGCGTGCCGATCATCACCGACGTGCATGAAATTCACCAGTGCGCCCCGGTGGCCGAAGTGGTCGACGTGCTGCAGCTGCCGGCCTTCCTGGCACGCCAGACCGACCTGGTGGTGGCCCTGGCCAAAACCGGCAAGCCGGTGAACATCAAGAAGCCGCAATTCCTCAGCCCGTCGCAGATGCAGAACATCGTGCAGAAGTTCAAGGAAGCCGGTAACGACCAGCTGATCCTGTGCGACCGCGGCACCTGCATGGGCTACGACAACCTGGTGGTCGACATGCTCGGCTTTGGCGTGATGAAACGCACCTGCGACAACCTGCCGATCATCTTCGACGTGACCCACGCCCTGCAAAACCGCGACCCGTCGGGCGCCGCCTCCGGTGGCCGCCGCGAGCAGGTGGTCGACCTGGCACGCGCCGGCATGGGCGTTGGCCTGGCTGGCCTGTTCCTGGAAGCCCACCCGAACCCCGACCAAGCCAAGTGCGATGGCCCAAGCGCCCTGCCGCTGGACAAGCTGGAGCCGTTCCTGGCGCAGATCAAGGCGCTGGACGACCTGGTGAAGTCGTTCCCACCCCTGACTATCGCCTGATCGACCGCCCGCCCAAAAGGCCGGCACGCACCCGCGTGTCGGCCTTTTCATCATGTGATAGGTATAAATTGCCCGCAGAGCGTAACAACGTGCTACGCCAGGGGCCCAATGGTCGCGCCGCCCCGGCGCTTGCAGTACCCTTGGCAAATACTGCCGACCGTGAGCCTCAAGCTTGAGCAAAAAGGCGATAAGTGAGCTGCAATGAATGAATGCAGCGATGACCCTGTTTAGAGGCTTCTACATGCACGCCGAACACCCTGCCAATGAGTCACCCCTGGTGACCGTGATCATAGCGTCCTATAACCATGCCAGGTACATCGAGCAAAGCATCCTCAGCGTCATCAACCAGACCTACGACAACATCGAGCTGCTGGTCATCGACGACGGCTCCAAGGACGACAGTCCCCGCCTGCTGCAACAGCTGCAGCAGCAACATGGCTTCGACCTGAAGCTGCAGGCCAACCAGGGCCTGGCGCGCACCCTGAACCAGGCGATCGCCCGCGCCAAGGGCAACCTGATCGTGCCGTTCGGCTCTGACGACATCATGGTCCCGCACCGTATCGCCACCCAGGTGGCCTACATGCAAGGCAAACCGGAAGTTGGCATCTGCTCGGCAAACATCGAAACCATCGACCAGGACGGCAAGGTCATGGGCGCCCGCGAGCAGCGCAACCGCAACCTGCCCTTCCGCCGCCTGGACTTCGACGACCTGTTCCTGGACCGCAAGCCCGGGCCGATGGCGGCCACCTTGATGCTACGCCGCGAGGCGCTGGAGAAAGTGGGCGGGTTCCATGACCAGATCCGCCTGGAGGATGTGTACATCGAGCTGTCGATTGCCCACGCCGGCTACTTCATCGATGTGCTGGGCGAGGTGCTGGCGCAATACCGCGACCACCCCACCAACACCTTCAAGAACGGCCGCTTCATGATCGACAACGTACTCAAGACCTACGCGATCTTCAGCGACCACCCAAGCTACGAACAGGTGTGCATGCGCTTTCGCAACTCCATGCTGCTCAAGTACGCCAACCGGGACAAGCCACTCGCCCGGGAAATCCTTTCGAACATCCCGGTGAAGTATTGGAACAGGAAGACCTTGCGCGGCCTGTGGCGCCTGGTGTGGTCTTAAGCCAGGCGCTGGCGCGCCTGCTGCAACAGCCATTGGCCATACACCAGCGCCAGCGGCATCCAGATCAGGTACCAATGCTCTTTCGGGCGTGACATGAACGCACTGCCTTCGGTCAGGCCCGAGGCGAACCCGAAGATCATCCAGGTGGCGGCCAGCATCACGAAGGGCTGCGCCCGGTTGCGCCAGCAGAAGTGCATGGCCAGGCCATAGATTGCCATCCACAGTACCAACCCTACGATGCCACCGGCGTACAGCACGCCCAGTTCGATGTTGTGCGGGTCGGCCAAGGTCTGCTCAAGGCCTGGGATGATCACGGTCATGTGCGTGTCGTAGCCATGGCCGAACCACGGGTGTTCGCCGATCTGGCGCAGCGACTCCATCCAGATGGCCGGGCGGTAGGACACACCGCGCTGTAGGATCGCCTCGGGGTAAGCCAAGGCAACGCCCACCAGGCCCAGCACCACCAAGCCAACGGCCAGTAGGCCACGGCGCCGGTCACTGACCATCAGCAGCCAGCCTAACGCTGCGGCCAGCCCTACCAGAGGGGTTCGAGAGCCGGTGGCCAGCACCGCCACCAGCAGTACCGCCAGGCTCGCCAGCGCCAGCGGGTTGAACACACGCGGCCCCTGAAACCATACCACCAGCCAGATGGCGGCGAAGGTGCCCAGCACGTGGGCCGTCAGCAGCGGGTTGTAGAACGCCCCATAGCCGGTGAAGCGCCCGCTGGCATCTGGATGGTAGGCGAAGTACGCCAGCATCAGGGCCGTGGCCAGCGCCGCTATCACGGCAGCCAGGCGCACGCATTGCTGGAACAGCGGCGGTGACTGCAGGCAGATCATGCCCGCCGACATCAGCAGCATGGCCACGTAAAGCGGCCGCTTGAGCAAGCTGCCCAACGAGTTTTCGGTATCGGCCCAGGCCACGGTGAGCATGGTGTAGGCACTGAACACCAGGAAAGCGATGAACAGCGGGTTGCTGAACAGCGCCTTGGCGACCCGTGGCTGGAGGATCAGCGCCACCAGCGTGGGTGCAGCCAGCAGGATGTAGAAAAGCTTGTGGTACAGCGCCCGGTCGCCAACCCAGAACATGCCCGTCATGATCGACAGCCAGCCCAGCGGCAACACGTAGCGCGTGATGAGGGCACCCCATCGTTGAGCTGGAGAAGCGGTCAGTGCATCAGTTTGCATCTAGCGTCCTCTTGCAAATGGAGATTTGGCGCACCCGTGCGCCGGGCCCTCAGCATCTCAGGTTTTGATGAACATCATCCATGGGGGCGACACAGCGGCGGGTTTCAGCGGCTGATTTCAGCCACGACGGCCCTCAGTGCATCGGCCGGGTTGGCCGCCTGGCTGATCGGGCGGCCGATTACCAGGTAGTCGGAACCGGCGTCCAGCGCCTGGCGCGGGGTGAGGATGCGGCGCTGGTCGTCCTGGGCGCTGCCGGCGGGGCGAATGCCTGGGGTTACCAGTTGCAGCGCCGGGTGCGCGGCTTTCAGCGCCGGGGCTTCCAGGGCCGAGCATACCAGGCCGTCCATGCCGGCCTTCTGGGCCAGTGCGGCCAGGCGCAGCACCTGCTCTTGCGGGTCGACATCCAGGCCGATGCCAGCCAGGTCTTCACGCTCCATGCTGGTGAGCACGGTCACGCCGATCAGCAGCGGCTGCGGGCCACTGCGCTTGGCCAGTTCTTCGCGGCAGGCCGACATCATGCGCAGGCCACCGGAGCAGTGCACGTTGACCATCCACACGCCCATCTCGGCGGCCGCCTTCACGGCCATGGCGGTGGTGTTGGGAATGTCGTGGAACTTGAGGTCGAGGAACACCTCGAAGCCCTTCTGGCACAGGGTTTCGACAATGCCGGAGGCACTGCTGGTGAACAGCTCCTTGCCCACCTTGACGCGGCACAGGGCCGGGTCCAGCTGGTCGGCCAGCTTGAGGGCGGCGTCACGGGTAGGGAAATCCAGGGCGACGATCAGGGGCGTCTGGCAGGCGGACATGTCGAGGTCTCTTTGGCAAGTCAAAACGGCGCGCATTGTACGCGAGATTTGGTCGGCCAGGGGGCAGGATCCTATAATGGAACCAACCAATGGCGCAGTTGCTCGAATTTCCTACAAGCGATGCGCTTTTTGAGAATGGGAGAAACACACATGCCTTGGTATGCCTGGCTGATACTCATCATAGCCTTGGGTTCGATCGTCGGCGGGCTGATGATGCTGCGTGATACGGCGAAGAAGCTGCCGTTGACGGATGAGCAATTGCGCAAGGTGCACGAGCGCAATGCCGAGGCCGATGCCAAGGATGCGCAGGATCGGTAGGAGGACAGCGACCCCGCAATTTCCTGTGATTCCCTGTGATTCCCGTAGGAGCGAGCAAAGCTCGCGATGGGCCGCGCAGCGGCCCCAGGGGCTGCCTTGCAGCCCATCGCGAGCTACGCTCGCTCCTACGGGGGTAAGGGTGCTTACTCCACGCTCAACTTGCCACGGTTGCGCTCCAGCAGCGCATTGCCGATGCCTTTGATTTCCAACAGTTCATCCACCGAAGCGAACGGCCCGTTGGCCTCGCGGTAGGCCACGATGGCTTCGGCCTTGGCTTTACCAATGCCGCTCAGCTCCTTTTGCAACGTAACTGCATCCGCTTGGTTCAGGTTAAGCATGGCCGAGGCCATGGCTTGCTGGCTCACCAACGGCACCGGCTCAGGTGCAGTGGTGGGCGTTGCATTGACGGAAAACGACAGGCCCGCGAACAGGGGCAGAAACAGGTAGGACAGAACGTTATTGCGCATGACAGGCACTCCTTCGAGTCAGTTTACAAGGCAGCGTTTCCTTGGCTGCCCGGTAAAACTAACGCCTCGAAGTGCGGCGAGATAGCGCCAGAAACAGCGCAGGCTGTAGGAAAGCGCCCTACCTGTCCTGGCGCTGCTGCTGGTACACCCAATCGACGATATCGCCTTCGGGCGTATAGCCATTGACCAGCTCGCGCAGCAACTGCCGAACCCGGCTGAAGTCATCCTCGGCCACCGCCTTGAGCAAGGCGCCCAGCCGCTCGCGCAGCAGGTCCCAGGCGAGATAATCCTCGTTGGCGGTCATGATCATCGGGTGCAGCGTTGGCGCCACGTCATCGCCGATTAGCAGTTCCTCATAAAGCTTCTCGCCAGGGCGCAGGCCGCTGAACTCGATGGCGATATCGCCATGGGGGTTGTTTGGGCTGCGTACGCTCAGGCCCGACAGGTGGATCATCTTCTCGGCCAGCTCCACGATCTTCACCGGCTCGCCCATGTCCAGCACGAACACGTCGCCGCCCTGCCCCATGGCCCCGGCCTGCACCACCAGTTGCGCGGCTTCCGGAATGGTCATGAAGTAGCGGGTAATTTTCGGGTGGGTGACTGTCAACGGCCCACCGGCCTTGATCTGCTTGTGGAACAGAGGGATCACCGAGCCGGAAGAACCCAGCACGTTGCCGAAGCGCACCATGGTGAAGCGGGTTTTGTTCACCCGGGATACCTTGGCACTGTCGCCGTACATCACCGGCGCCGCCTCGCGGCTGAGCGCCTGCAGAATCAGCTCGGACAAGCGCTTGGTACTGCCCATCACGTTAGTGGGGCGCACGGCTTTGTCGGTGGAAATGAGCACGAAGTTCGCCACCCCCGACTGCAAGGCCGCCTGGGCCGTGCACAGGGTGCCAAAGACATTGTTGAGAATGCCTTCGGCCATGTTGTGCTCGACCATCGGCACATGCTTGTAGGCGGCGGCGTGGTAGACCGTGTCGACCCGCCAGGTGCCCATGATGTCGGCCAAATGCTGCTGGTTACGCACCGAACCCAGAATCGGCAACAGGCGCACCTGCAGCGACTCGCGGGCAATGCGTTGCTCCAGCTCGCTGAGGATGTTGTACAGGTTGAACTCACTGTGGTCGAATAGCAGCAGCGTTCTGGGCTGCGAGCCGATGATCTGCCGGCACAGTTCCGAGCCGATCGAGCCACCAGCGCCGGTGACCAGCACCGTTTGCTTCTTGATGCAGCGTTCGAGCAGTTCCTCCTGGGCCGGCACCGGGTCGCGCCCCAGCAGGTCGGCGATGTCGACATCCTGGATGTCATCGACCTTCACCCGGCCGCTGGCAAGGTCGGCGAAGGCCGGCACACTGCGCACGTGCAGCGGGAACGGTTCGAGGAAGGCGAGGATTTCCTTGCGCCGCGAGCGCGAGGCGCGTGGCAGCGCCAACAGGATCTCCTGGGCACCGCTTTCCTTGATCATCTGCTGCAGGTGCTTGGGCTTGTACACCTGCAGCCCGGAAATAACCCGGTTGGCCAGGTCGCCGTCATCGTCGATGAACGCCACCGGGCGCATCACCCGGCCCATGCGCAGGGCCGCCAGCAGCTGGTTGCCAGCAGTACCGGCGCCATAGATGGCGACCTTGATCTGGCCATCGTCGCGGTTGGCGAAGGGAATCTGATGGTTGCCGGTGAACCAGTCACCGAGGAAATACTGGCGCATGACCAGGCGCAAGCCACCGATGATCACCAGGCTCAGCCACCAATAGTTGAAGATGATCGAGCGCGGCACGACTTCCTTGTGGTTGCTGTACCAGTACACCACCACCGCCAGGATCAACGCCGACAGGGTCACCGCCTTGATGATGGTGACCAGGGCGTCATTGCCGAAATAGCGCATCACCGCCCGGTACATGCCAAAGCGGATGAACAGCGGCACCGCCACGGTGGGCGCAGCCAGGAACAGCCAGGTGTGCTCCAGGATCGGGTTGTACATCTCGTCGATGCCCAGGCGCACGATGAACGACAGCCACAGGGCGAGCCAGATCAGCAGCACGTCGGTGCACACCTGGATCAGGCGTTTTTGCCGACGTGACAGGTTCACCAGGAACTGGCGCACGCTGTCGTTGTTTGCCTCGCTCATCCGGCCCTCCTCAAGGTGCCATGCCCGCTAGCCGTGATCATGTTACTCGCGCTTCCCAGCATGGTATTTGACCGCCAGCAGTATAAGAGGCACATAGGCCACCAGGGTTCCCGTTGCCCCGTCGAGCTGGAACGCTACCACCACCAACGCTACCGGCAGCAACCAGCCCAGATTGATTGCCGCCACCGCCAGGCTGACCGGCCGATGGCTGCCGTGCTGGCGCGAGGCATACTGGTAGGCATGGCTGCGGTGCGCCTCGTAGACGCGCTCACCGCGCAGCAAGCGGCGCCCGAGGGTGAACGTGGCATCCACCACGAACACACCCAAAAGTATTAACCATCCCCAGAATAATAGCGGATTTATCCAGGCTGCCTGCAACGCCAGCAAACCCAGCACGATGCCGAGGAAACCGCTGCCGGCGTCCCCCATGAAAATGCGCGCTGGCGGGAAGTTCCAGAACAGGAAGCCGGCCACCGTGGCCGCCAGCAACAGCGGCAACCATAGCGCCTCGGGGTGGCCCACCAGCGCGTACAGCAGGCAGCCGCCCAGGCACACGCAGATGGCCTCGATGCTGGCGATGCCGTCGATGCCGTCCATGAAGTTGTACAGGTTGAGCAGCCACACCAGGTACAGCGCACCGAGCACAGCGCCCAGCCAGGCGCTGTGAAGCTCCCAACCGAACACCAGCAGCGGCGGCAGGCCACCCAGCCAGGCAAGCCCCCAGCCAGCGGCCAGGAAGTGCCCGAGCAGGCGCCAGCGCGCAGCGATATGGCCGTGGTCGTCCATGAACCCGATCACCGCTACCAGCCCGCCGGCACCCAGCAGGCCGGCCAAATGCGACGGCGCTAGCAGGCCGTTCCAGCCCAGGGCCAGTGCCGCCAGCATGAACGTGATGACGAACGACAGGCCGCCACCGCGCGGGGTCGGCAGGCTGTGCGAGCTGCGGGCGTTGGGGATGTCCAGCAGGCTGCGGGACAGCGCGTAACGGCGCAGGCCCGCGGTCATTGCCAGGGCGGCGAGGCCTGCGGCCAGCATCAGCCAGATCATCGAGGTTGGGCATCCAGGAAAGCGCGGGCGGTCACGTTGAGTCCTTGTTGCAGCGTGTAGGGAGGTGCCCAGCCCAGCAGTTGCCGGTTCTTGGCGATGTCGACTTGCAGCGAGCCTAGCAGGCGTTGCGCCAGGTCGCCGCGCCCAAGCACCCGCGCCGCCATGTGCAGCAGCACAGGTGGCACTGGCAGCAGGCGCGCCGGGCGCCCGAGTGCCTGGCCGAGGGCGCGCAGCAGTTCGCTGAGGGTCACGTCCTGGCCGTCGCTGGCCAGAAACACCTGGTTGGCCGCTTGCGGGTGATCGAGGCAAGTCATTACCAGGTCGACGAGGTTGTCCACGAACACCAGGCTGCGGCGGTTGCGCAGTGCGCCCAGCGGCAACGGCACGCCGCGCTGCACCCAGCGCAGCATGCTGAGGAAGTTGGCCTTCACCCCTGGCCCGTAGACCAGCACCGGGCGTACCACCACCACTTCCATGCCGGTAGCCGCCGCCAGTTGCAGCAGGCCCTGCTCGGCCTCGTGCTTGGACACCCCATAGGCGTCCTGGGGCGCGGGCGGGTCATCGGCGCGCAGGGGCTGGCCGGGCTGGCTGAGTTCGCCATTGACCTTGATCGAGCTTATGAAGATGAAGCGGCGCACACCGGCGGCCGCAGCCTGGCGTGCGAGGTTCAGCGTGCCTTCGGTGTTGACCCGGCGGTGTTCGGCCTGGCTGTCATTGGCATTTTCCTGCATGACATGCACCCGGGCGGCGGCATGGATGACCGCGTCGGCACCTGCCAGCAGCGGGGCCCAGTCGGTCGCGGCGCCGAGTTCACCGTCACGGCGTGACGGGGCGCGGACGCTGAAGGCGCCGGAGGCGTTCAACTGGCGGCACAGGGCGCTGCCTACGAAACCGCTGGCGCCGGTGACAAGAATTGTTCGTCTGTCCATGAATAGTATTCTTAGCGCTAATCCAAAATCTGGCGCGACCGTTGTAGGAGCGGGCTTGCCCCGCGAACACCGGCGAAGCCGGTGCCCGGCACCGCGGCGCCTGCTTCGCGGGGCAAGCCCGCTCCTACAAGGGCCGTGATGCATTACGAAGGCTGGCGGTGGTCCAGCAGGCTTCGGTACAAATCGGCATAGGCCGCGGCCATGGCCGGGGCGGTGAACACCTGCTCGTAGCGCTCCAGGGCCTTGGCGCCCATGGCCTGGGCCATGGCTGGGTCATCCCACAGGCGCTGCATGGCCCGGGCCAGTGCCGGGGCGTCGCGTGGCGGTATGACCAGGCCGGTTTGGTCGGCCAGGTTGATGAAGGTCGTGCCCGAGCCCATTTCGCAGGAAATCAACGGCTTGCCGTACATCGCCGCTTCCAGCAAGGAAATACCGAAGGATTCCGAACGCAGGTGCGAGGGAAACACGAAGCCGTAGCACAGTTCGAGCAATGCGGCCTTGTCTTCGTCCGGCAGGCCGCCCAGGAAATGCACATTGCCCAGGCCAAGGTCGGCTGCCTGTTGCTTCAACTCGGCCTCAAGGAAACCGCCACCCATGATCACCACCGGCAACCCATTGAGCTTGGCCGCCTGCAGCAGGTAATCCAGGCCCTTGTAGTAACGCAGTGCCCCCACGAACAGGAAGAACCGCTCACCCAGCCGCTCGCGCCAGTAGGCCAGCTTGCTGGCCGACGCCTGCGGATAGGTGGCCCGATCCAGCCCATAGGGAATGATCGAGACTTTGTCCTTGAAGCGCGTCAACACCGGGCTGTGGGCCGCGTAGTTGGGCGAGGATGCCACCACCCGGTCGACGCTTGCGAAAAACCGGTGCATCAGCGGCTGGTAGAGCTTGAGCAGCCACTTTTGCTTGATGATGTCCGAATGGTAGCTGACCACGGTCGGCTTGTTCAGGCGGGCCAGGAAGTGCACCAGGTCCATGTAGGGCCAGGGGAAGTGGTAATGCACGATGTCGGCCTGGCGGGCCAGCTCGGTGAAATCCTTCAGCGCCGACACGGAAAAACCGGTGGAGGCCAGGTGCAGGTCGAGCTTGGCACGGTGCGTGAGGTGGTTCGCCACTGGCTCGTTGCGCGCCGCGCCGCGGTCGCTGAGGTAAAGCACTTCGGACTCGATACCGTGGGTGCGGGTGCCTTCGGCGATCTGGAAGATGACCTGCTCGATACCGCCCATGGAGTCGGGGTAATAGGTTTTGAAAAAGTGCAGTACCTTGATCATCGTCCCTCGCTGACCTTGCGGTAGACCTCGATGGTGGCCTGGGCACAACGCTCCCAGGAGAACCCGGCGGCGTGCTGCAAGCCCTGCTGCACGGCCGACTGGCGCCAGGCTTCGTCCTCAAGCCCTTGCTGCAACAGGGCGCTCAGGCCATCGACGTCGTCCGGCGCGCACATCAGTGCGGCCTGCCCTGCCACTTCTGGCAACGAGGAGCTGTTGGAGCACACCACCGGCACGCCCGAGCTCATGGCTTCGAGCACCGGCAGGCCGAAGCCTTCGTAGTGCGAGGGGAAGGTGAACAAGCGCGCGCCGGCATACAGCAGCGGCAGCTCTTCGCTGGCGGCAAAGCCCAGGTAGCGCGCCCAACCTTGTTGCTGCGCCTGGGCGATGCGTTGGTGAATGGCCTCGCTGCGCCAGCCGTGGTAGCCGGTGAGGATCAGGGGCCAGCGCTGGCGCAGCGCCAATGGCAGCTTGCCGTAGGCATCCAGCAGGGTTTCCAGGTTCTTGCGCGGCTCGATGGTGCCGACATACAAGCTGTAGCCACCCGGCACCAGGCCATGGCGGGCCAGCGTTTCACGCAGGGCCTCGGCGCTGCGCGGGTAGAATTCCGGCGAACTGGCCAGGGGCACTGCATGGATGCGTTCGATGGGCCAGGCGAAGTAATCGGCCAGCTCCTGGCGGGTGTAGCGCGAATCGGTGATCAGCGCGTCTGCACGTGCCAGCGTCTGCTTGAGTTCTTTCTGCAGGTAGCGTGCAATCTGCGGGGCCTGGCAGTGCGCCCAGGTAAAGGGCGACAGGTCATGAAACGTTGCCACGCTGCGCCCAGCGAACGGCGGCAGGTAGTAATTGGGGCTGTGGTAGAGGTGGTCCTCATGCCCTTTCAGCGCACGCTTGCGCAGGTAAGGCATCAGCCGCCGGTAGGCCTCCACGGCCAAGCCGTTCTTTTGCACCAGGCGCTTGAGCCCGTGCACCGCATCGGACTGCTCAGCCGCCTGGGGCAAGGCCGGCAGGAAGCGCCGCCCGGCAAAGAACTCAAGGTGCGTGATTGCGCTGCTGTTCTGCAGGCGCGTGGCCAGTTCGTAGGTGTAGCGCCCTATGCCGGTCAGCGGGAAGCGGACCGGCTCGACGGAAAGGATGAGCTTCATTTACCCGTAAGCATCCAACCCAGGGTTTCATCCAACGACGGGGTTTGCCAGCCCGGTACCAGGGCGCGCAGGAGGCTGTTGTCACCACAGAGGCTTTTGACCTCGTTGGCGCGCACGAACGCCGGGTTGACCTGCACCTCGATAGCATGGCCGGTGATGGCCGAGCACTTGGCGATCACTTCGCGCAGCGAGTGGGTTTGCCCGGAGCTGACGTTCACCGTCTGCCCCACCGGGCGTGCTTCGATCAGGCCACGGTAGGCCTGCACCACGGCGCGCACGTCGCTGAAATCGCGCCATACATCAAGGTTGCCGAGTTCGATGGTGTCGGCCTTGCGCTGGAAGTGCGAGACGATCTTGGGCAGCAGGAAGTTCTCTGCCTGCCCGACACCGGTGTAGTTGAAGGGGCGCGTGATGACGATTGGCAGGCGGTCGAACCACAGCCGGGCCATGTATTCCATGGCCAGCTTGCTGACCGCGTAATCATTGGCCGGTGCGGGCAGCGTCTGCTCGCCCAGCATCCCTTCGGAAACATTGCCATAGACGTTGGCGCTGCTGGCGATCAACACACAGTCTGGTGTTTTGCCGCAGGCCGCGATGGCTTCGAGCAGGTTGCGCGTGCCCACCAGGTTCACCTGGTAGAACGCATCGGCGGCGCCGTGCCCGACAAAAGCGATGGCAGCCAGATGCACGATGACATCCGGCTGCAGTTCGGCCAGCAATGCACGCAGGCCAGGGCCGTCGGTGAGGTCGACCTGATGGTAGTCAGGTGCCTGCGACGGCTGGCTGCCAGTCCCTATGACGTGATAACCACGGGCTTGCAACTCGGCTGCCATGTAGCGGCCGGTGAAGCCCTGAATCCCTGTGATGAGCGCGCGTTTGCTGGCCATTTGCATCAGAACGAGAACCCTTTTTCGTTACGACGCAGGTCGGCTTCGACCATCATGCGGCACAGCTCTTCGAGGCTGGTTTTTGGCTCCCAACCCAGCACTTCCTTGGCCTTGGCCGGGTTGCCGATCAGCAGCTCGACTTCCGCAGGGCGATAGAATTTCGGGTTGATGACGACCAGCACCTTGCCAGTGGCGGCGCAGGTGCCCTGCTCGGCTTCGTCCTTGCCCGCCCAGGTGATTTCGATGCCGGCGGCCTTGAAAGCCATGGACACGAAGTCACGCACGGTTTCGGTACGGTTGGTGGCGAGCACGAAGGTGTCTGGCACTTCGGCTTGCAGCATGCGCCACATGCCTTCGACGTATTCCTTGGCAAAGCCCCAGTCGCGCTTGGCGTCGAGGTTGCCCAGCTCCAGCTTGTCGAGCAGGCCGAGTTTGATCTTGGCCACCGAGTCGGTGATCTTGCGGGTGACGAACTCACGGCCGCGCAGTGGCGACTCGTGGTTGAACAGGATGCCGCTGGTGGCGAAGATGCCGTACGACTCGCGGTAGTTGATGGTCATCCAGTGGGCGTACAGCTTGGCCACACCGTAGGGGCTACGCGGGTAGAACGGGGTATCCTCGACCTGCGGAATGGCCTGGACCTTGCCGAACATTTCCGAGGTGGACGCCTGGTAGAAGCGCACCTTCGGGTTGACGATGCGGATGGCTTCGAGCAGGTTCACCGCACCCAGGCCGGTGATTTCGGCGGTGGTGATGGGCTGTTCGAAGGAAACGCCCACGAAGCTCTGCGCCGCGAGGTTGTACACCTCGGTGGCTTCAGTGGTTTGCAGCAGGCGAATGCTGGCCGAGAGGTCGGTGAGGTCGTATTCGACCAGGTGCAGATTGGGGTTGGTGTGGATACCCAACTCTTCTATGCGCCAGAAGTTGACCGAGCTGGTGCGACGGTAGGTGCCGTAGACGGTGTAGCCCTTTTCCAGCAGCAGTTCCGCCAGGTAGGCGCCGTCTTGACCAGTGATCCCAGTGACGATTGCTTTCATGCGACTTAACCAACTCCGATAGTGCCGTGCGGGCATGTGTGAATGTCAGACCGGCGCGGGCGAATCCTGCCACGCGCACTTTAAGGTTCGATGACGGAGTATACATCTGTTGGACGGTGCGCTCGACTTGGAAAAAGCCGGCGCTCGCCAGGTGGTATCAATGCCCCCTGCACAGCGTACAAGCGCGGTTTTTTCCCTACAACCGAACGCTATTCGACATGGGGCGTAGGATAAGTTCCGGGAACAGTCAATTCCAGCGGAATGGGCGTAGGAAATTTCTGAATTTCCCCGCCACCGGCCTCAGGGGACATACCGTGCACATCTGGTTTGTAGGAGCGGGCTTGACCCGCGAAGCAGGCACCGCGGTGCATGGCACCGGCTTCGCCGGTGTTCGCGGGGCAAGCCCGCTCCTACACGGGGGGGGGGGGCGGTGCGGGTGCGGGCAATGTTCCCTGAGCGGTTAGCGGCGCAGCGGCTCTGCGGCGCCGTCCACCTGGGCCACATCACCGCCGGGCAAACTGGTTTCAGGAACGGGGCTCAACCACACATTCACATGGTCGACGCTGTCCTGGTTCAGCTCCCCTGCCCACCGGTTGAGCAGGAACAGGTTGGTGATGAAATCGTACTGCGACTTGAGCAAGTCACGCCGGGCCTTGAACTCGTTCTGCACCGCATTCAGCACGTCTACCGCATTCACGACGCCGAAACTGAAGGCCTTCTGCGCCGCCAGGCTCGACTTCTGCGCCGACGACAGCGCATTACGGTTGGCGCGGATTTTCTCGACGCTGGACTGGGCGGTGAGGTAGGCCGTGGTGGTTTCCTTCACCACCTGCCGGCGCACGCCTTCGGCTTGCTCTTCGGCCGCCAGCTGGTCGTCATACAGGCCACGCACCCGGGCCGAGGTGGAGCCACCGCTGTAGAGCGGGATTTTCACCCCCAGCGAGGCCACGTAGCTGTCGCTGCGCGGCGCCTGGGTGTTGTCGTAACCCTGGTCGGACTGTTGCGCGCTCAGGCTCAAGGCCAGTTGCGGGTAATGCTCGCCCTTGCCCTCGCGCACCGCCGCATTCGCAGCCTCCGCGCCGCTTTGCGAAGCCTTGAGCATCGGGTTGGTTTCAATCGCCTGGGTGATCCAGCTTTGCAAAGGCCGGGTCGGTGCCTGCAGGGCAACGTCGTTACGCACCCGGCTGAGCGGCTCGTTCACCGGCCGGCCTACGATTTCGGCCAGCGCCTCGCGGCTCACCTGCACCTGGTTGCGCGCGTCTACCTCTTGCGCCGCCAGGAAGTCGACCCGCGCTTGCATGTCGAGCTTGTCGGTGATCTTGGCCATCTGCCGGTCGAACATCATGCTCACCCGGTCGAGGTTCTTCTGCGTGGCCCGGCGCTCGGCCTGCACCAGCGCCAGCTCGTCGTCCGCTGCCAGGGCGACGAAGTAACGCTTGGCCAGGTCTACCGTGGCCTCGGCCAGGGTGTCCTCGGCCTGCTGGCCCTGCTGGGCCTTGACGCTCTTGGACTTCTGGTAGCGCTCCCAGGCCGGCTTGTTGTACAGGTACTGGGTAAGGCTCAGCGAATAGGTTTCGTTGTTGTAGATGTCGCGAGCGGTTTCATTCTTGCGCAGCACGCGGCTGGCGTTGGCATTGGCCGACACCTGTGGCAGCAACTGGCCGAAGGCCTCGCGCTGCTTCTCGGCCGCCGAACGCGCCTTGGCGTAGCCTATCAGCACGCGCGGGTCTTCCAGCCGGGCCTCGCGGTACAGGCCGGCGAGGTCCAGCGCATAGGTAGACGCCGACACCCCCTTGGGGCCCTGGTTTTCAACCGCCACCGCCTGCCAGGCGGCCATGCACATCAGTACACCGGGGAGCAAACGCAGCACAATCATTCCTCGATCAGCGATTCAGCGAACATGTTGCGCGCCGGTTTCAACAGGTACTGCAGCATGGTGCGGTCGCCTGCGTTGATCAGGACTTCAGCCGGCATGCCGGGCTGCAGTTTGCGGTTGCCGAGCTTTTTCATGCCGTCTTCGGTGACGCTGACCCGAACGAGGTAGTAAGGATCGCCGGTGCGCTCTTCAATTAGGCTATCCGCTGAGATGCGCGTCAGGGTGCCCTCAATCACTGGAGTAGTAGCCTGGTTGAAGGCGCTGAAGCGGATGTCTGCGGTTTTGCCCAGCTCAAGGCGATCGATGTCCTTGGTCGCGACCTTGGCTTCGATCACCAGCTCCGAAGAGGCCGGTACAATGTCCAGCAACGGAGTCGCAGCGCTGACTACACCACCGATGGTGTGCACTTTCATATCCAGCACCATGCCGCTTTCCGGCGCACGGATCACCACACGCGACAGCCGATCACGCAGCGCAGCTTCTTTTTCCTGCAGGTCGAAGACCTGAGCTTGCACATCGGACAACTCCTTGGCCACGTCGGAGTCGAATTTCTTCTTCAACTGCACAATCTGCAGCTCGGTTTCACCAATCTGCAGCTTGGTCTTGGTGATATTCGACTGGTGGTCGGCCACTTCAGTCTTGAGCATGTCCAGCTTGCGTTCCTGTTCCAGCAGTCGCTGGTTGTCGACGAAGCCTTCGGCGAGCAGTTCCTTCAGTTGCTTGATCTCGCCACTGTAGGATTTTTCCAGGCCGGTTTTGGTGCGGATCATGTCGTTAAGGCCGGCGATTTGCTGTTTCATCTGCTCGATGCGCTCACGGTTGACCGAAATCTCACCTTGCAAGGAGTCGCGACGAGCCTTGAACACCTGCTGTTCACCGGCCAGCGCCTCGCTGGCACGGTCCGAATCGGTGCCTTCCATGGTCACGGCCGGAATTGCCGGTAGGCCGTCGCGCTCGGCGCGCAAGCGCGCCTCTTTATAGCGGGCGACGATCAACTGGTTGCGGGTGGACTCGTATTCGGAGCTGAGCTGGCTTTCGTCCAGCACGATCAGCGGGTCGCCCTTCTTCACCAAGTCGCCGTCACGGGCATACAGTTCTTTGACGATGCCGCCTTCCAGGTGCTGCACGGTCTTGCGGTAGTTCTGCACGGTAACCGTGCCGGAGCCATGCACGGCATTGCTGAGCGGGGCGAACGCCGCCCAAGTGCCGAAGATGCCGAAGGTGACGAACACAATGGTGAGGCCGATGCGGCGGATGCCGCGGTCGGAGGTGGGCATGTCGTCGAAATTGTGGTCGAACGTGGTGATCGCTTTACTGCTCATCTGAAAATCCTTTTACGCGCCAGTGCCGGCAGGAGCTGCGGGCGCAGCGGCAGGGGCCGCGGGGGAAACCGGGTGAGGCGCGGCGGGGGCGGCCGCCGGTGGTTGCGGGGCCGACGGCTGGGCAACACGCTGCTGGGCCTGGGCTTGGGCCTTGGCCTGCTGGGCAGCCAACTCGGCAATGACCCGGTCACGCTCGCCGTACAGCGACACGGTGCCGCCGGCCATGACCAGAATGCGGTCCAGGCGCGTGAGGATATTGGGCCGGTGCGACACGATGAACACCGTGGCGCCGGTTTCCTTGAGCTTCTGCAGGGCCACGCCTAGGGCGCGCTCGCCGATGTCGTCGAGGTTGGAGTTGGGCTCGTCGAGCACGATCAGCCGCGGGTTGCCGTACAGCGCACGGGCCAGGCCGATGCGCTGGCGCTGGCCGCCGGAGAGGTTGATGCCGTCGCTGCCGATGACCGTGTCGTAGCCGTCGGGCAGCATCAGGATCATTTCGTGCACGCCAGCCATTTGCGCGGCCTGCACGACCTTTTCCGGGTCGACTTTGTCGAAGCGGGCGATGTTTTCGCTGATGCTGCCTTCGAACAGCTCGATGTCCTGGGGCAGGTAGCCGACGTATGGGCCCAGGGCTTGTTTGTCCCAGCTGGCGATATCGGCGCCGTCGAGGCGGACCACGCCGTGCTGTGGCGGCCAAATGCCCATCAGGGCACGCACCAAGGTGGACTTGCCGGCGGCGCTTGGGCCGACGATGCCGACAATGGAACCGGCTGGGGTCACGAAGTTGATGCTGCGCAGGACCGGGGTTTTGGCGCCGGGCGGGGTAACGATCAGGTTTTCGACCTGGATGTGGCCTTCGGGGGCCGGCAGCGGCATGCGCTCGGGTTCGTTTTTCAGGTCGTCCATTACCTTGCTCAGGCGGTCGTACTGCACCTTGGCGGAAACAAACCCTTTCCAGTTACCAATCATCTGGTCAATTGGCGCCAGCGCCCTACCGAGCAACAAAGAGCCCGCCATCAGCAAGCCCGGGTTGATTTCATGGGTGACCACCAGATATGCACCGATAGTCAGCATTATTGATTGCGCCCAGGTGCGGAAGGTCTTTGATGTGGAGCTGACTGTACCGCCCTTATCGCTGGCCTCGGACTGCAACAGCATGATATTTCGCTGACGCTTGGCCCAACGATTCATGAGTGTTTCGAGCATCCCCATAGACTCAATCACTTCAGCATTGCGAAGAGTCTTGGTAGTGATCACGTTGGATGCAACGTTTTCTTTGTTCGCTGTCGCTAGCGCCCTTCCCGTTACGCGATGGTTGACCACAGCCAATACGGTAAGCACCACCCCACACGCAACGGTCATCCAGCCAAACCAAGGATGGAACAGAAACATAACGATGGTGTAGATCGGGAACCACGGAGCATCAAAGAACGCAAACATGCCGGAACCGGTGAAAAATTGGCGTAACGAAGTCAGATCATTGAGCGACTGCGCCGTGGCATCAGCACCACCGCTATTTAGCGCTCGCTTGAAGCTGGCTCGGTACACATCTCGGCTAAGCATCACATCCAGACGGTTGCTGATGCGCACCATGATGCGTGAGCGCACCCACTCCAACGCCCCCATGGTCACCAACAGCACCGTCAAGATGAGCGTCAGCATGAGCAGGGTGGAGGTACTACTCGAAGGAATAACCCGACCCGACACCTGAATCATGAAGAAGGTGGGTACCAGCATCAGGGCATTGACGAAGAAGCTGAAGAAACCGACCGAAAGGAAGCTGCTTTTACAGGCTTTGAGGGCGGACTGCAGGTTATTTTCGGATAGTGAACTCATAGTATCCATACGCGAGGAAAGGCGAAAACGGCCGGCAGTGTACCACCCGTCTAGACGAGCGGCGTGTTCGTTTCCTCAAGTCATTGACCTGGCACCCGATACACAACCCACTGGCGGCTGATTGATGAAACTTGCTAACCGGCTGAGAAATGCAGGCATAGGGCCCTGCCCGACGGGCTCGACCCTAACCTTAGTTACACATCAGATTGCCACATGCGGCGGCACACATGCCGACAGACGGTAGCCTGACCCGACGAGCGACAGTATTTCGGCGCCAAAAAAACAGAAGGCTTGACCCAAGTCAACTAAAAGCCTGTAAGCTCTTGATTTCAAGTTACTTAGAACGCAAAAAGGCTGCCTGGCGATGGCCCTTCAACCACCTTCCCAGACCGCTCCGGAGCACGAACAAGGTGATTTAGTTCACTTTTTTGATGAAATTTTTTTTACCCACTGCGGTTGACAACTTTTTCACACCACTGCATCTTCGCCCCTTCGCAGGGAAAGGCCAGTAAGGCCGTTTGGTGTATGCACGGGTTTGAGCAAGTGAGCTGCCAGTGTGTTTAAAAGGAGCTTAACAACGCCATGTCTATGCCTTCGCAAACCCTAGATGGTTTGAAAATCAGCTCGCGAGTGACGCTACTCGAGCCGGGCATGTACATTTTCCGCTATGCCTCGCAGCCCCCTGCCGACAAGCCGGTTTGCATCGCGCTGCAACAAGCGCCGCTGGGCAAAGGCTCCATCGACTTCTTCCCCGCCGAAGGTGTCAGCAAGAACATGCTGACCAAACTGGGCGACACCATCGTGGCCCGTGTGAAAGGTGGCGTCACCACCGTCCTGATCACCGAGTACCACATGTTCGACGCGGTGATCGACCCAATCGACCTGCGCATCGACCGCATCGACACCTCCCCCGCCATCATGCGCACCTTTGCCGTGGTGGCCGGCGGTGAACCGACCCCAGCTATCGCCGGCAGCACAGCGCCTCTGCCGCTGGAGCTGACCGCCCACCTGCAAACCACAGGTGAAGTAACTTCCAAGGAAGGCTGGGTCGGCACCCCGAACAGCAACGAATTCATTGAAAGCTTTGCCGTGAACTGGCCGAACAAGCCGGCCGGTGTCGACCTGCTGTACACCTGCATGGTCGCCGGCTCCGGCCCTAGCCGCAACGTGTCCACCGGCACTTTCGTTGGCGTGCGTGGCGAAGGCCTGCCGCTGATTTGCGCCGGCTTCAGCCTGGTCGGCCCGCAACGCAAACACTACGAACTCACAGGCCACATTGTGTTCGGCACCGCCGAGCCACAAAGCCTGGTAACTAATCAGATGATGCATGGCCCCACTGGCACCGAGCCTCTGGTGGCGCTGCATATCGCCATAACTCCCGTTACGAAGATGAACGCTGCCCGCTCTAAATCTCCGTGGGAACACTCTGCGCAACCGCAGAAAATCAGTACAGCAAGCCTACCGGCTTGAAGTAACAGGAATACATCATGCAATACGATAGCCCCGTATCGAGCGAAAGCCTTCTGCAATCGCTGAACAACGTAGATGCCAATGTTTCGGCCGCGACCGTTGACGCCATCTCCTCCCTGCTGGGCCTGGACACCGTAGAATCGGTTGGCGTAGCCGGCGTTGTTGGCAACACCGTTGTGCTGCCGACCACCGGCAGTGTCGACGTCGTTCACGGCACCGTTGCTGGCGCACAGAATGACCAAGTTGTCGTAGATGTGAACGAAGCAGTGAACGCTGGCGCTCGCGCAATCTTCCTGCAGAGCGATGCCAACCTGGTCGTCACCGTAGACGCCCCGGCCGCCGCGCCTGTGCAGCTGTTCGCTGCCCGCGTTGCTGACATTGCAGTGGCTGCTGACACCTCGGCGCCTGAACTGGTTGTTGCAACCGGCAATGGCAACGACACCATCACCATCAAAGGCGACCAGAACACCCACATCGACGCTGGCGACGGCAACGATGTCATCGTGACTGGCAACGGTAACAACACCGTTATCGCTGGCGCAGGCAACAACAACGTCACCACCGGCTCGGGTAACGACACCATCGTACTGAGCGGCGTCAACCACACCGATATCGTTGACACCGGTGCTGGCTATGACGTAGTCCAACTGGACGGCTCGCGCACCAACTACGACTTCACCACTGGCAGCAACTACAGCGTTAACCTGACTTCGGCTGAAGGCGTTGGCCAGACTGCCCTGATCAGCAACGCTGAGTTCCTGACCTTCGTCAATGGTGACACCGTTGAAACTGTGGCCCTGGCTCACAGCGAAGACGAAGCAGCTGCACTGCGCCTGTACCAAGGCATCCTGGGCCGCGACGCTGATGTAGGCGGCGCCAAAGCCTTCACTGGTCTGGTGAACGATGGCACTTCGCTGACTGACATCGCCAACCAGTTCCTGAACTCGGCTGAGTTCGGTGGCGCCAATACCGCTGCCGACATCAACGAGCTGTACCAAGCGCTGCTGGGCCGCGACGCTGACGCAGATGGCTCCGCTGCATGGCAAGCCGTACTGGCCAACGGTGGTTCGCTGAGCGACGTGGCAGCAGGCATCGCGCTGTCGGATGAAGCTGTAACTGCAGACCAGTCCAACGGCGACTTCGTCCGCGAACTGTACCTGAACGTACTGGGCCGCGAAGTTGAGCAAGAAGGCCTGGACGCTTGGGTATCCCAGCTGTTCAGCGGCACCAGCCGTGCTGAAGTGGCTGCTGGCATCGTTGGCTCGGCCGAAGCTGCTCTGAAGTCCGACAGCGACTTCATCGACAGCCTGTACCTGTCGGCTACCGGCCGCGCCGCTGACGAAGCTGGCAAAGCTGCATGGCAAGCTGTGCTGGACAACGGCGGCACCCACGCCGACGTTGCCCTGGGCATCGTTGGTTCCGACGAAGCCATCGCGCACATCGACAACGTCGTTGTGCTGCACGGCCAGGTGTAACTAGCCCTGCTGTAGCGCGTATGCCCGGCCGCAAGGCCGGGTGTATGCAAAGGGGCGACTTTCGGGTCGCCCCTCTTTTTATTTTTTGTAGCCAAGCCAAGCTTATGTCCAGAATTCTTGACCATGGGCGCGAAACGCTCATGGACACCTTCCACCGCCATCGGCAGGCCAATGCGCACGACCTGGCGGCTGCCGCACTCGAGCGCGCCCTGCAAACCGCCGAGTACCGGCCGGAAGCTCAATTGTGGAAAGGCATCGCGGCCCTGCCGCAGGCGCCTGAGCTGGCCTTTTTATTTTTCGCCAACGCTGCCCGGGCCTTGCCCGAGCGCGCCGACGTCCACGCGCTGATCGGCCGTAGCCTGCTGGCCCAGGGGCACAGCGCCCTGGCCTGCAAGTACCTGACCACTGCCTGGCAGCAACAGCCCAACGAAGCCGCCATTCGCATGACCTTGTGGCAGGCCCGCAGCGAAGCGCTTGCACCTGCCGAGCTGCGCCGGATGATTCTGGCCTACCTGCCCGAAATCAGTTCCGGCAAGGAGCTGGCCCTGCTGCTCAAACTGCTGGCCACCCAGCCCGGCGCCCCCCGCACCCTCGGCGTGATGCGCTATGTAGAGGAACGCCGTGAAATCCATGGCTGGGCCATCGACCTGCGCAGCCTGCAAACACCTGTGACCCTGCAGCTGGAAGCCAACGGCGCCAAGGTCGCGACCAGTGCCAGCGCCCCTCACCCACTGCTAAGCGCCGCCGGCCTGCCTGCCACCCATGGCGGCATCTGCATCAGCGTGCCAAACCCGACAGCCGCCGTGCACGTGCGTTTTACCGATGGCTCACCCCTGCTGGGCAGCCCGGTGTACGCCATGCCGGCTTTGGTTCCACCCCCTGCTGCCAGCGGTGGAGGCCTGCAGCAACCGGTCGACGTGCTGATCCCGGTGTACGACGGCCTGGAAGAAACCCTGGCGTGCATCAACAGCGCGCTGGAAGCCCGCAAGCTCAACCGCACGCCGCACCGCCTGGTGGTGGTGGATGACGCCTCGCCACAGCCCAAGCTGACCAAGGCCCTGAAAGTGCTGGCCGCCAAGGGCAAGATCACCCTGGTGCACAACGCCGTGAACCTGGGCTTCATCCGCACCATGAACCGCGCCATGGCCCTGAGCCCGAACAAGGACGTGGTGTGGCTGAACGCCGACACCCGCGTGCACGGCGCGTGGCTCGACCGCCTGCGCCAGGTGGCCTACGGCGCTGAAGACATCGCCTCGGTTACGCCCTTCACCAATAACGGCGAGCTGATGAGCTTCCCGCGCAGCCAGGTGTGCCATGACATGCCAAGCGCCCAGGCGCAGGCTGAGCTGGATGAACTGGCCCGCCAGGTGAACAGCGCGCCCATGGAAATCGAAACCGGCTGCGGCTTCTGCCTGTACATCAAGCGCGCCGCACTGGACCAGGTGGGCTACCTGGACGAAGTGCACCTGGCACGCGGCTACGGTGAAGAAACCGACTGGTGCCTGCGTGCCCGCGAGCACGGCTGGCGGCACATGGGGGCGCCCAATGTGTTCGTCGCCCACCAGGGCGGCATCTCGTTTGGTGCCGAAAAGGTCATGCGCGTGGCGCACAACAACGCCATCCTGCGCAAACGCTACCCCGATGCCTCGGCGCGCTACAACGCCTTCACCCTGCGCGACCCGATCAAGCCGGCCCGCCAGGCCCTGCAGCAGGCACGCCTTGAGCACCTGGCAAGCAAGACGGCGAGCGAGCAACACACGTGCTGGGCCGCCCAAGCCGACAAAGCCCTGTACATTCACGACGGCACGAACGACAGCGCCGACTTCAGCCTGAGCTACCACCGCGACAGCCATCGCGAGTGGGCCGTACTGCGCGCGCCCTTGCAGCCGCTGGCCCTGAACCTTGAATTCGATCTGCCAGACGAGCTCGGCGCCCTGGTAGACAGCCTACGCAAGCTGCCGCTGCAAACCCTGGTATTCCAGCAACTGGCACGCTGCCCGGTAGCCTTGTGCGACCTCCCTGCCCTGCTGGCCATCCCCTACCGCATTCTCTGCCACGACGACCGCCTGCTCAGCCAGCAAGGCGATTACGACTGGCAACGCTTTGCCCGCGAAGCTGCTAGCGTGCAGCTGCCTTGGCAGGCGCTGCAGGCGACCTACGCCAGTGCCCTGCCGGGCTCCCAGTTGCTTGCACTCGCCCACCCGGCATGCGGCAGCGCACCCGCCAGCATGCCCAAGGCACTGCTGATCGGTGACCACCTGCGAGATGCAGGCACAGCCCAGCGCTGGTTGAAGCTGGCCCGGCATATCCACCGCGAGCAGTTACCCCTGCGCTTGCTGGCCCAGGGCAATAGCCCATGGCTCAAGCAATTGCGCGCCACCGGCGCCGTGCACGAGCTGCCTGAGCTGCATGATTTCAGCCTGGCCGAACGCGCCCAGGCGGCGGGCTGCGATGGCGTGCTGAGCCTGGCCGAGCACCCCGGCAGCGACTGGTGCGCACCGGCGCTGGCCGATGAACTGGCCCAACCCCTGTACGCCCACCCCGGCCTGCTGGCAAGCGAAGCCGGCGCAACTGCCCTTACCTCTTTGCCTTTTACCCCGAGCCTGGACCGATGACCCAACACCTCCTGGACCAACCACAGGCGGCGCAACAGCCCGTCACCCTGCCTGCGTTCAGCGGCGCCATTCTTGGCCTGCAGGGTGACGTGCTGCATGGCTGGGCCATGGACAACGCGCAGCCAGAGCAACGCCTGGCCATCGAGGTGTTCGTCGACGGTGCCAGCGTGGCCCTTGTGCGTGCCGACCAGTACGAGCCACAGGCCAGCGCCGGCGACCAGTACCACGGGTTCGTGGTGCAGTTGCGCCAGAACTGGCTGGATGAAGCGCGGGTTATCACTGCACAAGTTGCCAACCAGGGGTTCAGCCTGGAAGGCCAGATACTGCTGCCCACCGCGCCCAGCCAAGACAGCGCCTCCATCGCCTCGCAGGTGTGGCACACCGGCGGCCTGCGGGTGGGTGGCTGGTGCTGGGACCCACAGGCACCGCGCCGCCATGTACAAGTGACGGTGCGTGAAGGCAACCAAGTGGTCGGCCAGGGCACCTGCAACGTACACAACCAAGCTTTGGCGTACCGGGCGACCAGCGACCACGGCTTTGCGATCGACCTGCCGTGGGAATTGGCTGACGGCAAAGTGCACATACTGGATGTGGTCAACGACCTTGGGCAGCCCCTGGCGGGCAGCCCGATTCGCTTGTGCTGCTGGCCAGAGGGCGTGGAAGGGTTGATTCGCAAGCTCGACCCGACCCAGGACAAGGCAACGCTGGAACTGCTGACTGCAGTTGCCAATGAACAAAGCCTGCGCTTGCCGAAGAGTGCTGGCTGGGAGAGTTATCCGCAGTGGTTCGAAGCGTTCCAGCGCTTGGATGAAAAGGACTCCCCTGCTCTGCAGGGCAAACTCGGCCTGCTGTTGGTCAGCGAGGGGGATGCAGCGCTGGAACAAACCAGCCTGGAAAGCCTGGCCGCCAACCGTGCGGATATTCATGAAGTCGCTACCGCACCATCGGCTGACCTTGCGCCGGCGCTTGGCCGGTTGCTATCGGCAGGGTGCGATCGCATCTTGCCGATTCATGCCGGGGATCGACTGGCACCGTTTGCCCTGCCTCACCTCAGCGCTCTGCTGGATGATGGCACTGCGTGGGCATTTGCCGACTGCGACCGCGACGGCCCCCAAGGCGAGCGTAGCCTGCCATGGCTGAAGCCGGTGTGGGATATCGATTTATTCATTGGAGCAGATATCTACACTCCGGGCGCAATTTTTCGATCCGAGATTCTCATCCAAGCATTAGCAAAACTTGCGAGCCGAATTGAATCATCAAAGGTGAACTGGCACGACCTGCTGGCGAGTGTCGCATTTATGTCTCAAGTAACTGAAGCCAAAGTATTACATCTTCCACGCATTGCATACCATCGCTCTGTTGACACTCCGATCAGCCCTGAAATGGCAGAAGCATCGGCCGATCGATTGATTGCAATTGAATGGCTTTGTCAGCAACTAGACTCTAGCGCTACCGTTAGCCGGCTGCCAATATACCCCTCTCTACTCAGAGTCCATTGGCCGCTGCCAAAAAAACTTCCAAAGGTTAGTCTGATTGTCCCCACAAGGGATCAGTTCAGATTGCTTCAAGCCTGTATTGAAGGCCTCCTTAGCAAAACTGAATATCCAAACCTTGAGATTATCGTAGTTGATAACCAAACCACCGACCCTGAAACACTAAACTATTTAGAACACATTAAATCTCGGGGGGTAATTGTGCTACCCCACCCTTATCCATTCAATTATTCATCCATTAACAATCGAGCCGTCAAGCATGCTAGCGGAGATTTAATTGGCCTGATTAACAATGACATTGAAATCACCCATAACGACTGGCTTCAAGAGATGGTGTCTCGTTTACTTAGGCCAAATGTCGGAGCCGTAGGAGCTAAATTGATCTGGCCCAACAGTATGGTGCAACACGGAGGTGTCGTTGTTGGTATCAATGGGCTAGCTGCACATTCAGGCAATAATTTACAGGATTTAGATGCGGGCTATCTTGGCTTTAATCAGCTCGCCCGGTGCCAGTCCGCAGTTACTGCAGCATGCTTGCTAACATACAAGAAAACATATGAAGAACAAGGAGGCCTAGATGAACTTTCGTTCCCAGTGGCCTTCAATGATGTTGATTATTGCATGCGTTTGCGAAAGGCTGATTTAAAAATAACGTGGACACCATTTGCTAAGCTCATCCACGCCGAATCTGCCAGCAGAGGCAAAGATGACAAAAAAGAAAAACGTGCACGCGCCGAGCGAGAGCAAGATAACTTTATTAGCCAATGGACCAAAGACGGCTTTATGGATGAATTTTATCATCCAGCGATTAGCCATGACTATCTCACAGGACCTTATGGGGGGCTCGCGCTAGCTCTAAGTAACACGGGAGCCCTAGACCCTCGCAGCTAGTAATTAGTTGACGAAGAAAAAACCACTCACTATCTACGACACTCACACAAAATGAAAGCAATTTGCATTACTGGAAACTCGCAACCACATATTGACGAACTATGTCATAACTTGGTTCTCAGCGGATTAAAAGAAGCCCTGCCATCTAAGCGCGACCCTGAAATAAACTTACGTGTTTGGCATGAACACGTTCTAAGGTCGCAACCTGAAAATTTCTCAACTCTTCAGGTTGGAAAGCTCTGGGATCAGATGGCGGTCGATATTTTTCTAGCTAACCGCAGCCATGGCCTATGGCATTGGAGCACCACGGAAAGCCTTCGTGCCGCAGAGTATTGGCTCAGTTTTGACCCAGGCATTCACTTCCTTCTTGTATACACCCCTTACGAAGATTATGTTTGCACTACAGTAACAGCAGACTCCATATCCACATATAAAGCACTGAGCAAGTCAGACGAATGGTGCTCCGCGTCTGGCGCAATTTTTGATTTGCATGAACGCTACCCAGAGAGAACAACTTTAATAAATTCTCGCACTATCCCACAGAATTATGCACCACTTCTCAGCAAAATCAATAATACTTTTTGCTCAGCACTTAAAACAACTGCACAGTGGCATTTCTCCGCCAAAATCGATCCAATTCTAAACCGCCTAGTTAGAAGCTATGCAATTGACAGCCAACCAATATTGGAAGCTGAAAACAAATCAGCGAAATACCTGCCTACAATTGACCAAAACCAATCTGCTGACGATATAATTTCGAGCTACCTGGCAATTAAACAAGAAAACCTGAAATTTTCAGAAGATTTACGAAAAATCGCAAAAGCAGCACAGCTTAACACTCATAGCCAAGCTGAAAACGCAGAGCTCATCTCTGAGTTAGAGAGCGAGAATCAGTTTTTAATTTCTCAACTTCATGAAATCCAAGAGGTTTACGAGAATCAGCTGTTAGCAGGAAAGATCACCAACAGCAACCTTGACAAGATATCAAATCGCCTAGAAAACATCTTACAGCAAAACCCTCATTATTGGGAATGTAACGACATTATTATTTCCCCGATAGAGCAAGGAAATAGTCTCGAGTGGTTGTTGACAGACGCATACATCAGCAATACAAAAATCAACAAACTCAGCTTTAAAACCAGCAGCACTGAAAACCAATTCAACTTGTGCCTTGACAAGTCAAACGGCGCATCTTTTCCACTCTCAAAACTACCCAACGAAAACGCAGACCAAATTTTATTTCACCACCCAAGCAATGATCCCTCACAGACACAATACCTTAATAATCTAGGCCCCTCTGACTGGAGCAAACTGAACTTTTTACTTGAACGCATCATTGGTCGCTGCGAAGCCAAACTTCTACCCAAATCAGTTAAGGCTCGTGCAAAAAACAACTTACTCAACGGCGCTCAAGCATTCTATAACCGCATTCAGAACTGGCCACTAACACTTCGATATGATGAGATTCAATTATCCGACACGATTCACATCGGAGAATACCAGTCCATTGGAATATCATTAAAAAATATAAACCTAGGCCATATCGAGATTAATAGTTTCGATTTTAGATTAGCGACCGTCAATGAAGCTGGTAAAAAATTTGGTATGCATCCTCGTTTAGAGTTCCCCGAAAGCACACGCCAAATACTCCAGAGCTGGTTTCCCGAGAGCACTGATGAGCGAGGAGCGCGCCTTGAGCTAAGATTTAGCCAACCCAATCAAATGGACACAAATATCTGGTCGAAGTTATCTGGCCAAGATCAAATTTTTATATCAGCACTGATCTCAAATCTCAAAAATCAAGTACTCCAAATTAGTAGGATGAACCCAGCGGCAAATGTAGCTTGGAAAGAGTGGTGCGAGGTTGCTGACTTCATGAAAGTCACGTTGTCTAGCGCTTACTCTTCTAAACGACAAACAAAAGCCTAAACTCACAAGACAAACCTCTATGCAAAGCAAAACCACCCCAACTTCTTTGAAGCTAGGCAATGAAGCCACAAAAGCTCAAAATTATATCCGTGCAATTGAGCATTACAAAGCGGCACTGAAAGAACAGCCCGCTATGGCCAAATTCATTTTGAACAGTATCAGCTATGCTGAGCGAAAGGCCAAAATAGCGACAACCTCCAGTGACACCTCCCTCTTAACTGAGCAGCCCTCATCTGAGACTGTGTCCCGCATTGAGAATGTTTTATCTCTTAAAATTGAACCCTGCCCTGGAAGTACACTTCCAACACAACCAAAAGCGTCAGACATTTTTCGAAGAGATTGGTACGTTAAGACGTATAACTACGACGATGACCCTTCGATCGACTGGCTCCAACACTATCACACTACAGGATGGAAAAAGGGAGAGGATCCTAGCCCGTTATTTTCTACATCTGCGTATTTAGAGTCCGAAGCTGGGCTTATGGAGTTCTTTATATCCTCCAACCAGAGTCCGCTTTCTCATTTTTGCGCAATCGGCTTTAAAGAAAAGAGAAATCTTTTCTTTAACCCTATGATTTCATTTCAGCAAAGATATCAAACAACACAACCCACAATAAAATTTGCCAGCACTAAAACAACAAAAACACGCATGAACTGCGCGGTTTTCCTGCACTGCTTTTATATTGACATAGCAGACGACACCATTGCTCAATGCTTAAATTCCGGGCTAGACGTCTACGCTGCACTCATTGAAGGCACGGACTACAGTTACTTGATAGACAAGTATTCCGATAGTATAAACTATAAGATTTTCCCAAACAGGGGAAGAGATATTGCCCCATTTGTGACCGGCTTTACAGAGGAGATCAAGAGATATGAATTTGCACTTCATCTCCATACAAAAAAATCGCTTCATTACGGATCCGCCCGATCAGATTGGATGGGCTACTGTGTTGAGTCCCTGCTCGGAAACATTGACAAAATTGATGATATTTTTCAAAAGCACAAGACTGCCGCTATAATATATCCAGAACCACCAGACTTTATTAAAGAGCAAATGAACTGGGGTCATAATTTTAGCCGCGCTAAATCTTTGATGTCCATGCTAGGGCACTCCCTGGAAATGACAGACAGGCTCGATTTTCCTGCTGGCTCCATGTTTTGGTTCCGGACAAAGGATTTGATCCCAATATTTGAACTTAAGGTGTCACCATATTCTTTTGAGTTTGAAAATGGTCAGGTTGACGGCACGCTCGCACATGCTTATGAACGTATATTTGGCATGTATGTTCTAAAATCAAATAGAACATTAGTTCCAATCCGAAAATCCACGTCGCAGTATTTCGACTTCGCTGAGCACAAGCGGACTCCAGTACCAGCCATACAAGAAATAAAAAAGAGCACCGATAGCTACAATCTTGCGCTTCGGCATTTTTATCCCGAGCTAACTCCTTTTTCGCTCACCGCGTCACCTATATTAAAACCAAGAATAAATTTACTCGTCCCTACCATTGATCCGGTGCACATCTTCGGAGGCATCGCTACAGCACTTGATTTCTATAAAAGGCTTGCAATAGCCTGCGGGTTCGATGCTCGCATTATTACTACTGACGGCGCATCATCTCCACTATTTCTAAAAAAATTCCCAACGTACTCATGCTTTACACTTAAATATTGCGTAGACGAGGACCATCTACAAATCGTATCGGGCGTCCCCCGCTCAGAGGGAGATCTCCAGATCCGGAAAAACGATATATTTATTGCCACATCATGGTGGTCCGCAAATCACCTACAACAAATTTGCTCATTCCAAGAAACTACGTTCAATAAATGCAACCAGCACGTCTACTTAGTCCAAGACTATGAGCCTCATTTCTATGGGTGGTCCTCAAAATCACAATTGGCGGATGAGACATATCGGAACAACTGGATAAAGGTTTACAATACAGATTTATTACAGCAATACTTTAACCTGCGAGAAAAGTCCAGCGGAAACACTATCATTTTAAAGCCTGAATTAAATGCCAGCATCAAAACTGAATTAACAAAGCTCAACAATACTGCTAAAGAGAACATAATTCTCGTATATGGCCGACCTTTCGCTGAACGCAACTGCAACGAAATCCTACTGGAGGCAATTTCGATATGGCAACGAAACCACCCAGAAAGCCAAGAATGGAAGATTGTTTCACTAGGCCAACAGTATGAACATATTTTAGTTGACGAAATGGGCATCCAAGTTCTAGGCAAAGTCAGCCTCGAAGAATATGCCGCGCTATTAGCAAAATCGAAGATTGGTATATCTTTGATGGTTTCCCCGCACCCAAGCTACCCTCCATTTGAAATGCTCGCCGCCGGCCTCAAAACTTACACCAATAATTATGATAATAAACTTAAGATTTGTGATTCCCCAAATTTGCATATGGGTAACGGAACACCTGAAGACATTTCAAACTTCCTCATAAAAGCAGTTAACCGAGCTAGCGAGCAGTCGATCTACGACAGTTCGACCATCATGGATGCTAATTTTGGCGAAGGTTTGCTCATGACCGAAGCGATTGAGAAAACCAAGGAGCTTCTTAATTTTCGCGATGAGGCAATAATTTTAGCATGACAAAACTAACAGCAAGAATACATTCAAAAAAATTTGACAAGAGCGCATTTAAGTTTTCCATCGACTTTCCGCGCACTGAAACCTTTGAAGTAGCGGACGCAAGCTTTCTTCCATTTCGTGCGTGGGCGTTCGCAACTGACTCTGCCCCACTTCAATTTGTCTTTGATTTCAACCCAGATCAACATGTAGCTCCTAACACGACCAGGACAGATGTAAAAAGTTTCTATCCAGAGGCACCAACTCTCTGCGGGATAAACATCATCCTCCCAATGCGCCACAGCTTTCAATTTGGTGTCATTCATAACAACGCTGTAACTTGGCTAGCCTCAGTTGAGCTAACTCCGCTCTCAGTTCTAGAGGGTCACAACGGTTATCTTTTCCTTGATAACGATGACAATGAAAGTATTGCGCAATACACCGGAAGGCATTGCATCGACAAAACGAACATTGATGCTTGGCGCGACTACTTCATTGAAATAAGAAGAAAATTAGATACAAATCGGATTAAGTTTGGATTCTGTATCGCCCCTGCAAAAGAGTATGTTTATCCTGACGCCTACCCAAACCGACGGTTAGGATTGACTCCCTACGACCAATTTACCTCAGAGTTTCAAAGTCATTCGACTATAATTGATCCTCTTGAAAAACTTTCATCAGAGCGTCATCTTACATATTCAAAAAATGACACTCACTGGACTGATTTTGGCGCTCAGGTTGTCGCAGAACTCATTTGCGACAGACTAAATATCACTTATCTGAGAGCTAACTTTCCGTATTTACTAACTCAAACGACGGGCGATCTAGGAATAAAATTTAACCCACAAAAAACTGAACACCTCTATGTAGTGGACCGAACAAAACTTGCGTGCCAACCATTTAACAACCTCATTCCGGTAAGAGGGAACATCATAGTTTTAACTAACCCTTGCGCCGCGAAAGATGAAACTTGCCTAATATTTGGCTCATCATCTTCTGAGTCTGTAGCCATTCAACTCACCGCCACATTTAGTAGAGTCGTTCGGGTTTTTTCCGGGGCAGATATTGACTGGAATATTGTAGACCAGGAATCCCCTTCTTGCATTCTTGTAGTATTCGCAAGCCGTTTCTTGATCAGAGCACCAAGACCTGACTTCCGGATCGAATCGGAAATCATCAGAAAGCTTCGAACATGCTCTCCCGCAGAGTTATCTAGCATTCTAAGCCTAACAGAGAGCCATTGGAGAGATAGCAAAAACCAATATTACTTATCACAACTAAGCTATTTATTAGATCATACTGAATGACAGTCATTTTTTGCGCACTCACTCATTTCTCATTCGAGGAGCGCAGCTAAATACAGAGTCCACAAAGATGGTTCGCATTAGGACGCACAAATATTTTGCACACACTAGTCGCTCACTCTACAGCAGTATTCCTCCTAGCTGGCAATGGAAGGCAAGCTGCTATGACTGTCAATTAGTGGATAAAATTGTTCATGACAACGGTAGATGGCCGCAATTTTGAATTCTATGAGGTATACTCACTACTCATGTGATCAACGCTTCCATCATGGACATTGCGGAATCCTTTAGCTTCCGTCTGAACCTCAAGGTAGAAAACACTCGTGAAGATTTTAGTTACAGGTGGTGCGGGCTTCATCGGATCCGCTGTAATTCGCCACATCCTCTCCGAAACACATGATTCGGTCGTCAATGTCGACAAGCTCACCTATGCCGGCAATCTGGAGTCGCTGCAATCCATCGATAAGAGTGCATGCTACGCCTTCGAGCGCGTAGACATCTGCGACCGTTATGAGCTCGACCGCGTTTTCAGTGAACACCAGCCCGACGCAGTGATGCACTTGGCCGCGGAGTCTCACGTTGACCGCTCAATCAGCGGCCCATCTGAATTCATCCAAACCAACATCATCGGCACCTACAACCTATTGGAGGCCGCACGTGGATACTGGGCAACGCTGGACGAAGCCCGCAAAGCGGCGTTCCGCTTCCACCACATTTCCACCGATGAAGTGTACGGCGACCTAGAAAGCCCGGAAGACCTGTTCACCGAAACCACCCCCTACCAGCCAAGCTCGCCGTACTCCGCTAGTAAGGCCAGTTCCGACCACCTAGTGCGCGCCTGGGCACGTACATACGGAATGCCCACTCTGGTCACCAACTGCTCGAATAACTACGGTCCGTTCCACTTCCCGGAAAAGCTGATTCCGCTGGTGATCCTCAATGCACTAGAGGGCAAGCCCCTGCCAATCTACGGTAAGGGCGATCAGGTTCGCGACTGGCTGTTCGTCGAAGACCATGCCCGTGCGCTGTACAAGGTGGTAACCGAAGGTAAGGTGGGCGAAACCTACAACATCGGCGGTCACAACGAGAAACAAAATATTGAGGTAGTGCGCACCGTCTGTGAGCTGCTTGATGAGCTACGACCAGATTCGGCATTCCGTCCTCATGCAGAGCTGCTGACCTACGTACAGGATCGTCCGGGCCATGACCTGCGTTACGCTATCGATGCCAGCAAAATCCAACGCGAATTGGGATGGGCGCCGGAAGAAACCTTCGAGTCAGGGATTCGTAAGACCGTGCAGTGGTATTTGGACAACCCTGAATGGGTTGCGCACGTGAAGAGCGGCAGCTATCAGCAGTGGTTGGATACCAACTACTCCAAGCGAGCGGATAATCCATGAAGATTCTCCTACTTGGGAAAAATGGCCAAGTCGGCTGGGAACTGCAACGTGCGCTGAGCGTAATCGGTGAGGTGGTGGCCCTTGACCGTCATCCAGCTAAGACAGCCTATGGCGAGTTGGCTGGAGATCTCTCGGACCTTAGTGGTTTGCGTGAAACGATCCGGGCAATAGCGCCTGAGGTTATTGTCAACGCAGCAGCCTACACCGCGGTGGACAAAGCAGAAAGTGACCGTGAACTGGCGCACAAGGTGAACGCACTGGCTAGCCAGGTGATGGCTGACGAAGCCAAACGCCTCGACGCATGGCTGGTGCACTACTCCACCGACTACGTTTTTGACGGTGCCGGCTCTGCTCCGTGGCGAGAAACAGACAAGGTTGCGCCAGTGAACTACTACGGCGCTACGAAGCTTGAAGGCGAAAAGCTGATAGAGGCTTCGGGCTGTAAGCACCTGATCTTCCGCACCAGCTGGGTGTATGCGGCGCGTGGTAACAATTTTGCCAAAACCATGCTACGCCTAGCGAAGGACCGCCAAACGCTCAGTGTTATTGCAGACCAAGCGGGGGTGCCCACAGGTGCCGATCTGCTGGCGGATGTGGCTGTCGCTGCGCTCCAGCAAGCCCAGCAGAACCCGGAGCTGGCAGGAATCTACCATCTGGCGCCTACTGGCGAAACCACCTGGCACGCCTACGCCAGCTATGTTATTGATTTTGCGCGCAGCCATGGCGAGCTGTTGGCGGTGGAAACAGTTACCCCGATTGCCACGACCGAGTATCCTACACCGGCCAGTCGCCCGCTGAATTCACGCTTGGACACAACCAAGCTTCGCGACTCTTTTGCCCTACACTTGCCGGATTGGCAAAGTGGCGTCACACGCATGCTCATGGAAGCTCTTAACAAATGAACAGTACCAATCGTAAAGGGATCATTCTCGCTGGTGGTTCGGGGACTCGTCTGCATCCAGCGACGCTGTCTGTTTCGAAGCAATTGTTGCCCGTTTATGACAAACCAATGATCTACTACCCGCTCAGCACACTGCTGCTGGCTGGTATCCGCGACATCCTGATCATTTCCACACCGCAGGACACACCGCGTTTCGAACAGCTGCTGGGTAACGGCAACCAGTGGGGCCTGAACCTTTCCTACGCAGTCCAGCCAACCCCAGACGGATTGGCGCAAGCGTTCACCATTGGCGCTGACTTCATTGGCAATGATCCATCTGCGCTGGTACTCGGCGACAATATATTTTACGGCCACGACTTCCAATCGCTGCTAGTTAGTGCGGATAAACGTGAAACTGGGGCCTCAGTCTTCGCCTACCACGTGCAGGACCCGGAGCGTTACGGCGTGGCCGAATTCGATGACAGAGGTCGTGTGCTGTCGCTTGAAGAGAAGCCCAAGACTCCGAAATCTAGCTATGCGGTAACCGGGCTGTATTTCTATGACAATCAGGTCGTCGACCTAGCCCGTGACCTGAAGCCATCCGCTCGTGGCGAATTGGAAATCACCGACCTCAACAACCTCTACCTGCAGAAAGAACAGCTGCAAGTCGAGATCATGGGGCGTGGCTATGCCTGGCTGGATACCGGCACCCATGACAGCCTGCTGGATGCCAGCCAGTACATTGCTACCATGGAGCGCCGCCAAGGCCTGAAGGTCGCCTGCCCGGAAGAGATCTGCTATCGCGCAGGCTGGATCGATGCCGAGCAGCTTGAGCGCTTGGCCCAACCGTTGCTGAAAAACGGCTACGGTCAGTACCTGAAAAACTTGCTCAAAGAAAAGGTGTTCTGATGCACGCTGTTCCCTTGGCAATTCCCGACGTCTTCCTGTTCACCCCCAAGGTGTTCGGCGATGACCGTGGCTTCTTCTACGAAAGCTTCAACGCCAACGTTTTCAGCGAGGTGACCGGCCAACGTCCCGACTTCGTTCAGGACAACCACTCGCGTTCGGTGAAAGGCGTGCTGCGCGGCCTGCACTACCAAATGCCGCCCCACGCCCAGGGCAAACTGGTGCGTGTGATTCAGGGCGAGGTGTTTGATGTGGCGGTAGATATCCGTCGCTCTTCGCCAACGTTCGGCAAGTGGGTCGGTGCCGTGCTGTCTGCCGAGAACAAGAACCAGCTGTGGATTCCGCCAGGGTTCGCGCATGGCTTCGTCACCCTGAGTGAAACCGCCGAGTTCCTGTACAAGACCACCGATTTCTACTCGCCGCGTAGCGAGCGTTGCATTGCCTGGGACGACCCGGCAATCGCGATCGAATGGCCCATCGACTTCGCGCCTAGCTTGTCCGGCAAGGATCAGTTGGGTGTGGCACTGGGCGACGCCGAACTGTTCGATTGATAGCTTCAGCGGGGCTGCGCGGGTCAGCGCAGCCTCGTTTTCCCGCGAAAAAGTCAGAATTTTTACCTTTCCTGTAGTCCTTTTCCCAAAGATACTCTCCCCTGCTATTTTCCGTTGCGGCTGCCCAAGCAGGGCCCTAGTCTGTAAGCGCTCCATGAACCCCACCTATCCAAAGATGGGCGAGCGCTTAGCTATGCAAATGAGGCGTGCAGTTCCACGGCAGCAAGGCTTCGTAATCATCCACTGAGCACGCCTGCGGCAGGCGTTCC